>DATHJM010000290.1:0-7707 GCA_035489775.1 Burkholderiales bacterium | reverse complement strand
ACCTGCCCCTCCCTTTACGACCTGCGCAATCTCTTCCAGATCAACGTCGAGGAAGGACGGCATCTTTGGGCGATGGTGTACATATTGCACGCGTACTTCGGCCGCGACGGCCGCGAGGAAGCCGAGGAGCTTCTTGCGCGCCACTCCGGCGACGTGGACAAGCCGCGCATTCTCGGCACCTTCAACGAGCCGATCGTCGACTGGCTGTCCTTCTTCTGCTTCTGCTACTTCACCGACCGTGACGGAAAATTCCAGTTGAAGAGCCTCGCCGAGTCCTCATTCGACCCGCTCGCGCGCACCTGCCGCTTCATGCTGACCGAGGAAGCGCACCACATGTTCGTGGGTGAGACAGGCCTCGGTCGTGTCGTGAAGCGGACGCTCGAAGTAATGAAGGAAACGGGCAGCGATGACCCCGAGGCGATCCGACGCCAGGGTGCCGTGGATCTGCCGCTGCTGCAGCGCTATCTCAACTTTTGGTTCAGCTCCTCGCTTGATCTCTTCGGATCGGAGGTCTCCTCGAACGCCGCAACGACTTTCGCCAACGGCATCAAGGGACGTCCCGACGAGACGACGCAGTACCAGGACCACGTGTGCGCCGATTCGGCCTTCGAGATCGAAGTGCCGGACGGCAAAGGCGGAGTCATGAGAGACACATCCCCGTTGCGCAACGCCATGAACGAGGTCCTGCGCCTGTCCTACGTCAAGGATTGTGAGATCGGGCTGAAGCGCTGGAACATGCAGATCAAGCGCGCCGGGTACAACTTCGAACTGAAGTTGCCGAGCAACCGCTTCCGCCGCGCGATCGGCGCCTGGGCGAACATTCCCACAGACCTCGAGGGCAAGCCAGTCAGCCGCGAGGAGTACGACCGGCGAATTCCCGGCTGGCTCCCGGGCGCATCGGACAAAGCCTTCGTCAATAGCCTGATGCAGCGTGTGGTGGAACCCGGAAAAATCGCAGCCTGGATCGCGCCGCCGGACCGCGGGATCAACAATCTTTCACTGGACTACGAGTACGTGCGCTTCCACTGACCATGTGGGCTTTCGTCTGATCTGAATCAATCCCTCCGAGAGCCGCTCAAAACTCGTACTCGGCCTGCATCCGAAAGGTATGCCCAGGCGCGCCCTCGGAAACGCCGAAGAGCCATGCAGCGTTGTAGCGGATGACCTGCCGGTCACCCATCGCAAGCTTCCCGAATACGGCGGGACCGAGTCGGTGGGTTTGCGTGTCAGCGGACCCCCAACGGTTCCATTTTGCGACCTCTCCGAATCCCTGCAGGCCGTACTCCAGGTGCGGCTGCCAGCGATACTTGGCCTGCCACTGGTAGCCGAACTCTGTATCAGGCTGGCTAGCTGCTTGGATGTGCCGCTCGACCAGGAGGTTGAGGTTGAGCTGGAGTCGCCCGAATTCCGTCTGGAACAGAGGACCGGCGCGCAATTCGTATCCTTCGCTTCGATCCTGCGGCCGCTCGAGTTCCACGATGAACCCGAGGTCCACTGGATATTCGCCAGCTTCGGTGACCTGAAATTTATTTTCCCACTCCCAGGCGTCGAAGCGAAGACCTTCGCCCTGCAGGCGCTCATATTTGCCGTAAATCTCGGTAAACCATCGCTGCGTGGCACCGTAGCCGAATCCCAGAGACCCCGCGCTCTGGCGAGGTTCACCGGGATTGCGCGACGAACCGGCTTTGAAGTCCAATTCACGTTCACCATAGGAAACCGAAGGCAGGAAGACATAATCTGAAGGTGCAGCGCGGAGCAGAGGCGCCTGCATGAGGGACGCCAGTAGCACGACGTAGGAGCGATTCATCAAAAGGGCTTTCTAGTTGTTTGAAGGAGTATTCAAGCCGACAGGCAGCCGGAAACGCGGAGCTATCGGCACGTTGTTACCGAACGATGAGCGTGCCCTGCGCAGTCTTCTCGTGGAATTCGCCAAAGAAGGGGTACCTGCCAGGGGCAAGAGGACCCAGGAACACCGGGACCCTGGAGTTGGCAGGCACCACTTTTTCGCGGTTGAGTGCGTGGCTCTCGAATTCTTCGGCCGTGGAGTCGCGGTTGTCGACGACCAGCTTGAACTTCTTGCCGGCCGGGACTACAAGTTCCCGCGGCTCAAAACGGTGATCCCGTATCACCAAGAGGAATTCGGTGTCCGCGGCGAACGCGAAGGACGGGATCAGCAGAACAACCGCAAACATCCATCTCATGGGGCCTCCTAGGGTTGAGGCCATAATGATAATGCGAATGATTCTCGTTTGCAACACGGGCCTTGTATCCCCGCGTACAATGGCTACTTCTCCAGCGTCATGCACCCATGAACGGACTTCGCCTTGCGCCTGCGCTCGCGGCGCTGCTGATTTGCCTGCCAGCATGGGCGCAGACGGCCCCCAAACCCGAAACGGCGCGCAGCTCGCTTCCGCCGCGCGAGCTGCCGCCCGCGGAGCTGCTCTCCGAGCTGCGCAAAGGCGGCTATGTCCTCTATTTCCGTCACGCCTCCACCGATTTCAGCCGGAACGACGAGAAAATGAAAAGCTTTGAGGACTGCGCCAATCAGCGCAACCTCATCGACAAGGGCCGGGCCGAAGCGCGCGCGGTCGGTGCTGCGATCCGCGAGCTCGGAATCCCCGTCGAGCGCGCTCTCGCGAGCCCGTTCTGCCGCACGGTGGAAACGGCGCAACTCATGTTCGGGCGCGCGGAGAAAATGCAGGAAGTGCGCGGCGGGCCGACGGCGCCGCCCAACGCCGACCGCTACGCGGCGCTGCAGAGGATCCTGGCGACGCCTGTACGCGCCGGAAGCAACCTGGCGGTCGTCAGTCACGGCAATCCGTTCTACAGCGTCGCCGGCCCGCCCTACCTCGCCGAAGGAGAGGCAGCCATGATCCGCCCGATGCGTGGCGATTTCGAGATCGTCGGAAGGATACGCGTGGAAGCCTGGGACGCGCTGAAAAGCGCGGCGCAACGCAACTAGCGGGATTCCGGAAAAGCTAGTAGCCGCCCGTTTGGGCGTAGTTCTCGAAGCGGGTGTATTCCCCGAGGAAGGTCAGCTTGACCGTGCCGATGGGGCCGTTGCGCTGCTTGAGAATGATGATTTCGGCCACGCCCTTTTCCGGCGTGTCCGGCGTGTAGACCTCCTCGCGGTAGATCGCGAGGATGAGGTCGGCGTCCTGCTCGATCGCACCGGACTCGCGCAGGTCCGACATGATCGGGCGCTTGGGGCCGGTGCGCTGCTCGACCGCGCGGGAAAGCTGCGAAAGCGCGACCACCGGAACTTTCAGCTCCTTGGCGAGCGACTTGAGCGAGCGCGAGATCTCGGAGATTTCGGTGGCGCGGTTCTCGCCTTCGCTCGACGCCTGCATGAGCTGCAGGTAATCGACCACGATCAGCCCGAGCTTCCCGTACTGCCGGTGCAGCCGCCGCGCGCGCGCGCGCAACTCGAGCGCGTTGAGCGCCCCCGATTCGTCGACGAGGATGGGCGCATCGTGGAGCTTCCCGACTGCGTTGGTGAGGCGGTTCCAGTCGTCGTCTGAGAGCCTCCCCGTTCGCAGCTTGTGCTGATCCAGCCGCCCGATCGAGCCGAGCATGCGCATCGCCAGCTGGCTGCCCGACATTTCCATGCTGAATATCGCCACCGGAAGCTTGTTCTCCACCGCGGCGTGCTCGGCCATGTTGAGGGCGAGCGCGGTCTTGCCCATCGAGGGGCGTCCGGCGATGATGATGAGGTCGCCTGGCTGCAATCCCGAGGTTTCGCGATCGAGGTCGCGGTAGCCGGTCGGAATGCCGGTGATGTCGGATGGGTTGTCCTTGTGATACAGCAGGTCGATGCGTTCCATGACCTGCGTGAGCAGTGGCTGGATCTCCATGAATCCCTGGCGCGTCCTCGCCCCGGCCTCGGCGATCTGGAAAACCTTGGACTCGGCTTCATCGAGCAGCTGCCCTACGTCCTTGCCCATGCGGTTCAAGGCGCTGTCGGCGATCTCGGCGGACACTTCGATGAGTTTCCGGAGGACCGCGCATTCCCGCACGATCTCGGCATAGCGCCGCACGTTGTGCGCCGAAGGCGTGTTGCCGGCCAGAGCCGCAAGATAGGTGATGCCGCCCGTCTTGTCCTTGTCTTCGCTTACCTTGATCGCCTCGTCCACCGTGACCACGTCGGCGGGCTTGCCGCGCTCGATCAGTCGGGAAACGTGGCGGAAGATGCGGCGGTGGTCGTCGCGGTAGAAATCGCCGTCGGCAACGACGTCGCCGATCTTGTCGAAAGCGCCGTTGTCTATCAAGAGGCCCCCGAGCACCGACTGCTCCGCGTCGATCGAATGCGGCGGAACCTTGAGGTTCAGCAGCTGGGAATCGGAGGCGGTTTGCGGTACGGGCGGGGCCATGAAAGCGCTCGAAAACCTGTGGCGGAGACTTTACCGCGTCCCGCAAAAAAACGCACAAGCAAAAAGAGCCGCCAGATGCGGCCCTTCCGTATCAACGGCTTGCGCTCAGGTTACTGCTGCGGGGCTTCTCCCAGCACCGATATCTTGATATTGACAACGACGTCGGTGTGCAACGCGACCGCGATGGAATGGTCTCCGACGGTTTTCAACGGTCCCTGCGGCAGGCGGATCATCGCGCGTTCGACCTCGAACCCCTGGCCCTTGAGTGCATCGACAATGTCGAAATTCGTGACCGAGCCGAACAAATGTCCGTCGACGCCTGCCTTCTGCGTGATCTGGACCATAAGGCCCTCCAGCTTGGCTCCTTTTTCCTGGGCGGCCGCAAGAGACTGCGATTGAGCCTGTTCGAGCTCGGTGCGCTTTTTCTCGAACTCGGCGAGGCTTTCCGGCGTCACCCGCTTCGCCTTGCCTTGCGGCAGAAGGTAATTGCGGGCGTATCCGTCCTTCACCTTGACCACGTCGCCCAGGCCGCCGAGGTTGACGACTTTTTCCAGAAGAATGACTTGCATGGCGGCTCCTTCAGTGCAGGTCGGTGTACGGCATCAGCGCGAGATAGCGCGCGCGCTTGACCGCCGCCGAGAGCTGGCGCTGGTAATGGGTGCGCGTTCCGGTGATCCTCGCCGGGATGATCTTGCCGTTCTCGCCGATGAAGTCCTTCAGCAGGTCGACGTCCTTGTAGTCGATCCACTCGATCTTCTCAGCGGTGAAGCGGCAGAACTTGCGGCGCTTGAAAAGCTGCTTCGAGCCTTTCTGTTCGCGCTTGCCGTCGCGGCCCTTGCCTTTTCCCTTGCCTTTTCCGAAGCCGCCTCGACCTCTGGGTGGGGGCATGTCTACTCTCCTTCTACGAACTCGATCTGTGTCGCGTGCAGAAAAAGCGTCCGGCTGGAACGACTTCTTGCTGCAAGAAACCCGTTTACTTTCACGCTGCTTCCCAGTTTCGCGGCAGCTAGGAGCTTCGCTTCACGCTCGAACGCCACCGCAGCAATCTCGCAACTCACCTTGCGCTCACCGCCCGCTTCCGTTTGCACAGAATCGTGCTGCAGCCTGAACTTCAGCATCGGGACGCCCGCAGGCGTATGCCGAAGCGCATCCAGCTCGATCAGCCTGCCGGAGACCGTGACCCGGTTCGCCTGCGCCAACGCTCAGGCGCTCGCCGGCTCCGCGGGCTTGAGCTCCGCGGGCTTGGCCGCTTCACTGCGCGGCGCTTCGGCGCGCGGCGCTTCGCCCGAGCCGAGGACTGACTTCGATTTTTCTTCCTTCATCATCGGCGAAGGCGTGATCCAGGCGCGCTCCATTCTGATGATCAGGTGCCGCAACACGGCGTCGTTGAACTTGAACGAGTGCTCCAACTCGCTGAGCGTCTCGTTGTCGCACTCGATGTTCATGAGCACGTAGTGCGCCTTGTGCACCTTGGAGAGCGGGAAAGCGAGCTGGCGGCGGCCCCAGTCTTCGAGGCGGTGGATCTTGCCGTTCTTCGAGGTCACCGTGGCGCGGTAACGCTCGATCATCGCCGGCACCTGCTCGCTCTGGTCCGGATGGACGATGAAACACACTTCGTAATGTCGCATGCAAACTCCCTATGGATAAAGCCGCCCGCTGGGTCCGCCGTTGCGACGCGGCGGAGGCTGGTGCGGCAGGGTTGGCGGTCCAAAACAAACGACCGCCGAAGCGGTCGTCGCGAAGTGGTTGAATTCTAACCGAATCGGGGGCCGTGGGGCAAGAGCTTGGCCCGGTGCCGCGATGAGAAAGGCTCTAGCTCGTTGATGCGATAAGCAATATCGCGTCGCGACCGGCGAACGACGCTATGATATCCGGCGGCGGTTCTTCAATAGGAGGAGACGAAATGAGCGCAGTCAAGATTGCGGGAATCGTGCTGATCGTGGCCGGCATCCTGGGGCTGGTGTATGGCAGTTTCAGCTACACCAAGGAGACCCACAAGACCACGCTGGGACCTATCAAGCTGTCCGTAAACGAAGAGCAGACGGTCAACGTCCCGGTTTGGGCTGGCGTGGGGGCGATAGTGATCGGCGGCGTGCTCCTGCTTTTTGGAAGCAAGAGGTAGGAAGAACCGGCCGCTGCACCTGCTGTACTTTCGTATCAGCTGGTTTGACTCCCTCGGGGACGTGAATTCGTGGAGGTGTCCGTGGACCTGACTCCCGATTCGCTTCGAGCCACATACGAGCGACCTACCGCAATTTCTTTCCGCCCGAGGCACGCTGGCAGTTTTCGGGCCTGCGCTTGGCGCGCGACGCCGAATGATGTTCCGGTTGTCTAGAGGCCGCTCATGATTTCACACGCCAGAGTCATCGCCGTCATTTGTCTTCTGGTGGCAGCGTGCGAGAATGTCGTCGGCTTCGACTATCGCGTCGCGTCCAAAGATCCGAAGGTGACCTCCGCGCAAATCCTCAGGATCGTCAACGACGCGCTGGATCGCGCGGAGGCAAGGGCCTGGGCGCAAATCGACGAGAAAACGGGCGAGGTCACCTTTGCCCTTGGCGCGTTTGGCAGCGGGAAACCCCCGAGCATCCGCAACGCCGAAACCCGCCTGCTCGCCGCGCTGCGCTACGAATTCGGGGAGCGGGTCGAGGTCTTCTGCAACGGCGAGCCGCTGCGTTGACGAAGGCGCGCGGGATCTTCTGCTGCCTTCATGACCCGGCCGGCCGACAAGCATCGCAAGGTTCTTTCCCATCTGCGCAAAAATGAATGGGACAAGGCCCACGCGATCGTCATGGGCATGCGCGACAAGCTTGCCTTTCGCATCCATGGGCTCTTGCACCGGATCGAAGGCGATCTGGACAACGCGCGCTACTGGTACGACAGAGCCGGCGTGCCGTTCGGCAACTCGAAGAGGGCATCGGAAATCAGGGAAATCGCGGAGGTTCTGGAACGCCGTACCCCGGTTACGCGGCCGCGCGCCTCCGCCGCGCCTCGAACAGGCACACGCCGCTCGCCACGGAGACGTTCAGGCTCTCGACGCTCCCGCGCATAGGGATGCGTACCAGGAGGTCGCAGCGCTCGCGTGTGAGCCGACGCATGCCCTCGCCTTCCGCGCCCAGCACCCACGCGGTCGCCGCGGGCAGATTCGACTCGTAGAGCGTTTTTTCTGCGCGCTCGTCCGCGCCGATGACCCAGACGTTGCGTTCCTTCAGCTCATCGAGCGTGCGGACGAGGTTCGTCACCATGTAGTAGGGAACGGACTCGGCCGCCCCGCTCGCCACTTTGGACACGGTGGCACCGATACCCGCGGCCCGGTCCTTGGGCGCAATCACCGCGTGCG
>DATHJM010000289.1:0-6947 GCA_035489775.1 Burkholderiales bacterium | reverse complement strand
ATCGCCGTGCCGTTCAACGCCGAGCTGTCGCACAAGGACGTCGAGCTGTGGAGTTTCTACGACGCGATCCGCTGCCCGACGCTCGTCCTGCGAGGCGAGCAGTCGGATCTTTTGAGGCGCGACACCTCGGAGCAGATGTCCTCGCGCGGACCCCGGGCAAAAGTCGTGGAGGTAAAAGGCGTCGGCCACGCGCCGACCCTGCTCCATGACGATCAGATCGCGATCGTGCGGGAGTTCCTGCTCGGCCCCTAGAGCCGCATCTCCGCCATGACCTTCTCGAATTCCATCGACTTCAGGTACGCCGGGTAGGCTTCCTTCAGGTGCTCGCGCATCGCCGCCTCGCCGTCCCTCGCGGCAAACCGGAAGCGCCTGTTATCGATGGAAATGCGGATGTCGCCGATATAGGTAATCGTATTTGGCTTGACCCGGAAGCGGTTCGACGTGTGGAGGTTGGCGAACAGGTTACCCATCTCGATCTTGCTCCACATGTATTCGCCCGCGTCCGCGGGCAGCACCCAATACTTGTCGCCCGGCTTGATGGATATTGCGCCTTTCGGGCCGAGAAAATTCTCCGCAAGCCGCGACCCGAAGTTCGTCTCGCTCGAGTATTCCTGATAGCTGAGCCGGGCCGATGCGTTGGAAATGATCTTCATGGCCAGGAGACCCTGGCCGGGTTTCAAAGGCACGCCATCCGGGGCGCTCTCCGTCGTGGCACATCCTGCAACAACGGCGAGCGCAACAGCCGCGAGCAGTGCGCACAGCCCTTTCTTTGTCGAGCTCATTTATCCCTCCCTGAAGGGTGCGTGAGGGGCAAGCTTAGCGAATCCCCCGGCCTATTGCCAGGCCGCCCGTCCCGCCGGATCCTGCCGGTAGAAAAGTGCGAACTGCCGGTAAAGCTCCGGCCAGTCGCGCGCGAGCACCGCGGATTCGGTGAAGAAAGCCTCGCTCATCACGGCGAAAAATTCGGCAGGATGCTCGGCGGCGTACGGGTCGATGAAAGTCGGCCGGCCGGCGTCGACTTCGCTGCAGAAACGCCGGTAGGCTTGCTCCAGCGCCTCGCGCCATTTCGCTGCGTCCATTCCTGCGCGCGCTGCCGGAAAATCCGCGTCGCCTGCTCCGTCCATGTGGATCTTGTGCGCGAATTCGTGGATCACCACGTTGTAGCCGCGCTCGGCCAGGCCAACGTCTTCCCAGGAGAGGATCACCGGCCCGCCCGGCCAGGCTTCCCCGGCGAGCTCCTCGTCGAAGATGTGCACGATTCCGTTCTCGTCCATTTCCTCCTTGCGCACGCGGAATTCGCCGGGGTAGACGACGACCCCGACCCAGCCCTCGTAGGCCTCCAGGCCGAGATTGAGAATCGGCAGGCAGGCCTGCGCGGCGATGGACAGGCGCACTTCGTCGGTGAGCTGAAGGCCCTGCGCGCCGTGCATTTCCTTCTCCGCGAGAAAGAGGATGACGAGCCGCTTGAGCCGCGCCGTTTCCTCCTCCGACAGGCCGCGGAGGAAGGACAGCCTGGCCGCCACCCGTTTCCAGAGCGCCTCGTCGAGGCGGGCGCTCTTCAGCACGCGCTTGCGGCGCCAGTTGCGTAAAAAGCCCATCTAGCGTTTCGAGGTAAGCACCACGCCGCCGAGCACCAGGGCGAATCCGGCGAGGTGGTAAGGCTGGAACGACTCCCCGAGCAAGGTCACCGCGAACAGCGTGCCGAACACCGGGATCACCGGATTGAAGAACCCCGCCACGTTGGGCCCGACCAACGCTACCGCGTGATTCCAGCAGATGTACGCGACGATCGACGGAAAGATCGCGAGGTACCCAATCGCTGAAACGGTCCTGGCCGAAACGGCCATCGTTCCGCCCGCCGAGATTTCCCAGAGGTAGAACGGCAGCGAGAAGGCCGCCGCCGCGGCGACGATGGTGAAAAGGAACGACAACGGCTTGAGGGGAGGGCGCCACTTCAGCAACACGGTGTAGATCGCCCACAAGAGCGCTCCGCCGAGCAGCAGCAAGTCACCGGGGTTGAGCGCGAGGCCCGCGAGCGTCTGCAGCTCGCCCGCGCTGATGATGCTGGCGACCCCGGCGAGGGACAGCGCCAGCCCGGCGAGCTGCCTGCCGCTGACGGTGATCTTGAGCAGCCACCAGGACAACGGCACGACGAACAAGGGCAGCGACGAATTCAGCAAGGTCGCGTTGACTGCAGTCGTGTAGCGCAGGCCCCAGTAGCCCAGCATCGTGAATCCGGCGGCCCCGATCACGCCGAACGCGGCGAGCGCGGGGAGATGGCGCCGGATGAGCGGTGCGTCCTCGCGCAGCTGCGCGGCGGCGAAGGGCAGCAGCAGCGCCGAGGCGATCGCCCAGCGCCAGAAGGAGAGCGCGAACGGCGGAACCTCGAGAGTAATCGCGCGCGCCGCCACCCAGTTGCCGCCCCAGGATGCGGCGGCGACCAACAGCAGCAGGGTGGACAGCGTTCGCTGCCGTGCGAGGGCGTCGGGCATCGGAGACTTCCGGAAAAAAGACGGATTATCCGGGACGGCGCTCCGCTGCGCCATAGCGTGGGATACTTCGAGCATGGTTTCCACTACGCGCTCGGATTTCGCCGAAATAGGCGAGTCCGATGTTCTCAACGCCGGAATCTCGGACGAAGACCGGCGCACGCTGGCGCGCGCGCTCGCCTTCGCGGCGGACCTCTACGGCGAAAAGTTGCTCGGAACGGGCGAGCCGGCTTATGAGCACGCCGTTGGCGTTGCGCGCAACGTTGCCGAGCTGCGCCTGGACGCCGACGCGCGCGTAGCCGGCCTGCTGTTCGCCGCTCCCGTCTATCTCCCCGAGGCGGAGGAAAAGCTCAAGGCTTCCTTCGGCACGGTAGTCGCCTCGCTCGTCGCCGGCATCAGCCGGCTCAACCAGCTGCGGGTCGTCATGAAGACGGCGGTCCTGGGCAAGGATTCCGGTTCGCAGGCGGAAGTGCTGCGCAACATGCTGCTCGCCATGGTGGAGGACATCCGCGTGGTGCTGCTGCGCCTTGCGAGCCGCACCCAGACGCTGCGCTGGCTCGCGCGCGCCCCGGGTGCCGAGCGAGCGCAGCTTGCGCGCGAGACGCTCGACATCTACGCGCCGCTCGCCAACCGGCTCGGGGTGTGGCAGCTCAAGTGGGAGCTGGAAGACCTTTCGTTCCGCTACCTCGAGCCCGAGCTCTACAAGCGCATCGCCGGCCTGCTCGAGGATCGCCGCAGCGAGCGCGAGCGCTTCGTCGAACAGGCGATCGCCGGGCTCGCCGACGAGCTCGCCCGCGCCGGAGTCCGGGCCGAGATAACCGGGAGGCCGAAGCACCTCTACAGCATCTATACGAAGATGCGCGCGAAGTCGCTCGATTTCTCGCAAATCCACGACGCGAGCGGCCTGCGCGTGCTGGTGGACGAGGCGAAGGACTGCTACACGGTGCTCGGCGTCGTGCACAACCTGTGGGCGCCGATTCCGAGGGAATTCGACGACTATATCTCGCGGCCGAAAGCGAACCTCTACCGTTCTCTGCACACCGCGGTGATCGGCCCGGACGGGAAGGCCCTGGAAGTGCAGGTCCGCACGCACGAGATGCACCGCGACGCGGAGCTGGGCGTTGCCGCGCACTGGCGCTACAAGGAAAGGGCAAAGCGACCAACCGGCAAAGGCGATCCCTTCGACGGGAAAATCGCCTGGCTGCGGCAGATGCTCGCGTGGCGCGACGAGATCGTCGACGCCTCGGACTGGATCGAGCAATCCAAGCACGCCGTGCTCGACGACACCGTCTACGTGCTGACGCCCCAGGGCAAGGTCATCGATCTGCCGCAGGGGGCGACGCCCGTGGATTTCGCGTACGCGCTGCACTCTGACATCGGCCATCGCTGCCGCGGCGCCAAGGTGAACGGGGCCATCGTCCCGCTCGATTATCGGTTGAAGAATGCCGAAGCGGTCGAGATCATTACCGCCAAGACCGGAGGCCCGAGCCGCGACTGGCTCAATCCCGCGCTCGGCTATATCAAGAGCTCGCGCGCGCGCAACAAGGTGCGTCAGTGGTTCAACAGCCGCGAGATCGCGAGCGTCGTCGCTGCCGGCCGCGCCGCGGTCGAGCGCGAGCTGCAGCGCGAGGGCAGGCGCGCCGCGAGCCTCGAGGAGCTGGCAAAGCGCCTCGGCTTCGGCGGGCCCGATGAGCTTTTCGCGGCCGTCGGGCGCGAGGAAGTCGGCTCGCGGCAGCTGCAGACCGCGCTGCGCGGCGGGACGGAACCGGCGCATCCGCCGGAAATTCCGCCGCACCGCGCCCAGTCCGGACAATCGAGCAGCGGGATTCTCGTCGTCGGCGTCGAGCGCCTGCTCACCCAGCTTGCGCGCTGCTGCAAGCCCGCGCCGCCCGACCGGATTTCCGGATTCGTCACCAAGGGACGCGGCGTCTCGGTGCACCGGCGCGACTGCACCGGCCTCGCGCGCCTCGTCGAGCGCTTTCCCGAGCGCATCATCGGCGCCGAATGGGGCAGCCGCGCTGGCCAGGCCTATCCTGCGGACATTGTCGTTCGCGGGAACGACCGCCAGGGGCTGCTGCGCGACGTGACCGAAACGCTGGTGCGGGAGAAGACCAACGTGATTGCGGCGAAGACGCAGACCCGCAACGACATCGCATCCATGTACTTCACCGTCGAAGTCGAAGACATCGACCAGTTGCGGCGCGTCCTGTCCGCGATCGAGGACGTTCGCGGGGTTCTCGCCGCGGCGCGGCGCTGACCCGACCCGGCCCGGAAATTGCTGCCCTTTCCCTGCCGGCATCCGGACGGAGGGAACGTGAAAACTTTGCCCAGCGAGGAGTTCAGGGATCTGGCCGCGAAAAACGGCTGGTCCGAGGCCTTTGCGGAGGGCTACCTCGATGGCACCTCGGCACGCAGATACGGCACGCAAACTCCGAACTATCCCCTGGGCAACCTGGACGAGTATCGCCAGGGATTTCTGGCCGGCTACTCCCTGACGAGAGTGAAAAGATGCTGAGGGCACGACCCGATTCGGGCGGCAGCCAGGCTCGTCGCCTCGAATCAGCGCCACGGGCACGGTGCTTGCTGAGAAGGAACGGTATCACTCAGGGAGACGGTCATGGGAACAGTCGCGGAGTTCAAAGCCTTCAAGAATGAAGGGCCTTCGGCCGCTTATGCCAACGGAGTCGCCGACGGACAGTCGGCCCGCGCCAAGGGCGACGCGATGACTGTGTACCTTGAGGTCGGAATCGACGATTACGCCAAGGGTTTTCGCGCAGGGTTCTTCGGTCAGACGAACCTCGCCAGGACCGCGGACGAGCGATAGCTTCTTCGCAACGCGGGTCGCGTATAGAGGAAGGTTCGACGCGGGGTGTGCCGGATCCGACACCTTTGACGCCCGGTCAACACGCAAACATGCTCGTCCGGTTCAGCCGCGCGCCGCTTCGAGTAGAATCGGCCGGAGTTCCAGATAAGCCGATAGATGCGCATTCTGCTCAGCAACGACGACGGGTACTTCGCGCCCGGCATCGCGATCCTTGCAGAAACGCTCTCCCGCCTTGCCAGCATCACCGTGGTCGCGCCCGAGCGTGACCGCAGCGGCGCCTCCAACTCGCTCACCCTGGATCGGCCGCTTTCGGTGCGCAAATCCGCGAACGGCTTCCGGTTCGTAAACGGCACGCCGACGGACTGCGTTCACCTCGCGGTGACCGGATTGCTCGAGGAGATGCCCGACATGATCATCTCCGGCATCAATCTGGGCGCGAACATGGGAGACGACACCATCTACTCGGGCACGGTCGCAGCAGCAACCGAAGGCTATCTGCTCGGCATTCCGTCGCTGGCTATCTCGCTCGCGAGCAAGGCCGGAAAGCACTACGACACGGCGGCGCGCGTCACGCTCGAACTGGTCGAGCGCTTCCAGAAGCAGCCTCCAGGCGAGCCCATATTGCTCAACGTGAACGTCCCCGACATTGCCTACGGGGCGCTCAAGGGTTTCGAAGTGACGCGGCTCGGCAAGCGCCACAAGGCCGAGCCCACGATCAAGACCCAGACTCCGCGCAACGAGACGGTGTACTGGGTGGGCGCGGCCGGCAAAGAGCAGGACGCCGGGCCGGGCACCGATTTTCACGCCGTCGCCTCCGGCTGCGTGTCGCTCACGCCGCTGCAGATGGACCTGACGCATCGGCAGCAGATTCCCGTAGTCAAGGCGTGGCTGGCGAAGTGATGCTTTCGAGAGCCCGCGGCATAGGGATGACGTCGCAGCGCACGCGCGACCGCATGGTCGCCCGGTTGCGGGAAAAAGGCATACGCGATGAGGCGGTGCTTGCCGCGATGGCCGCCGTTCCGCGCCATGTTTTCATCGAGGAAGCGCTCGCCAGCCGCGCCTATGAGGATACCGCCCTGCCGATCGGCTTCGAGCAGACCATCTCGCAGCCTTTCGTGGTGGCGCGCATGATCGAAGCCTTGCGCAGGGAAGGACCTCTGGGAACGGTGCTCGAAATCGGAACCGGCTGCGGCTATCAGGCGGCCTTGCTCGCGCGGCTCGCGAAAGAAGTTTATTCGGTCGAGCGCATTGCGGGATTGCTCGAAAAAGCGCGCAGCAACCTTCGCTCCTTGCGACTGTCGAACCTGAGGCTGGTGCACGCCGACGGCACGCGAGGATTGCCCGAAGCGGCGCCCTTCGACGGCATCATAGTCGCGGCCGCGACGCCCCGGATTCCCGGCGCGCTTTTGCAGCAGCTTGCGCCGGGTGGCAGAATGATCGTGCCCGTGGGAAGCGGCGATCAGGCGCTGTGCCTCATCGAGAGGACTCCGACCGGATTGACGGAAAAATGGCTGGACGCCGTGCGTTTTGTACCTTTGAGAGGAGGCAAGCAGTGAGGCTGGCGGGGATTTTTTTCGCGGTACTCGCGTGCGCGTCTCTGGCCGGATGCGCGGGCCCGTATCGGGCACCGGTCG
>DATHJM010000288.1:0-12106 GCA_035489775.1 Burkholderiales bacterium | reverse complement strand
CGTAGACCGCGTAGGGCTGTTTCTTTCTCAGATCCCATTCGACGCCCGAGCCGCGCAGCATCGGCCCGGTAAACCCGAGCGCGAGCGCCCGTTCCGGCGACACGACGCCGATATTGACCGTTCTCTGCTTCCAGATGCGGTTGTCGGTGAGCAGCGTCTCGTACTCGTCCACGTACTTGGGGAAGCGGCGGGTGAAGTCCTCGATGAAGTCGAGCAGCGAACCCTGGCGATTCTCGTTCAGCTTCTTCAACGCGCCGGCACTCTTGTACATCGAGGCCTGGTACTGGGGCATCGCGTCCGGCAAATCCCGGTACACCCCGCCGGGCCGATAGTATGCGGCGTGCAGCCGCGCACCCGACACCGCCTCGTAACAGTCCATCAGGTCTTCGCGTTCCCGGAAACAGTAGAGGAAAACGGTCATCGCCCCGATGTCCAGGCCGTGCGCCCCGAGCCAGAGCAGATGGTTCAGGATGCGCGTGATCTCGTCGAACATCACGCGGATGTACTGGGCGCGGATCGGCACGTCGACGCCGAGGAGCCGCTCGAGCGCCAGGCAGTAGGCGTGCTCGTTCGACAGCATCGAGACGTAGTCGAGCCGGTCCATGTAGGGCAACGCCTGGATATACGTCTTGTGCTCGGCGAGCTTCTCGGTCGCGCGGTGCAGCAGGCCGATATGCGGATCGGCGCGCATGATCACCTCTCCGTCGAGCTCCAGCACCAGCCGCAGCACGCCGTGCGCCGCCGGATGCTGCGGACCGAAGTTGAGAGTGTAGTTCCGGATTTCCGCCATGGATCAGCGCGGGGTTCCCAGGTCGCCATACTCGTCCTCGCGAATGATGCGCGGGGTGATTTCGCGGGGTTCGATCGTCACCGGCTGGTAGATGACGCGCTTCTGCTCCGGGTCGTAGCGCATCTCTACGTTGCCCGAGAGCGGGAAATCCTTTCGGAACGGATGGCCGATGAAGCCGTAGTCGGTGAGGATGCGCCGCAGATCGGCGTGCCCGGTAAACATGATGCCGAACAGATCGAAGGCCTCGCGCTCGTACCAGTCGGCGTTGGGCCATACGCCGGTGAGGGAGTCCACCACCGGGAAGTCGTCTTCCGGCGCGAACACGCGCAGCCGCAGCCGCCGGTTGTGCTCGAGGGAAAGCAGGTGCGACACGACCGCGAAGCGGCGTCCTTCCCATTTGCGTTCTCCGAAACCCGAGCTGCCTTCGCCGAAACTCGAGTAATCCACTCCGCACAGATCGATCAGCTCCTCGAAGCGCACCGCCGGGTCGTCGCGCAACCAGCGTGCCGTCGCGGCATAGTCTTTCGCCTCGACCACCAGCGTCAGCTCGCCGAGGGCCTCGGTGAGGCCGACGATTTTCCCGCCGAGCGCCGGGACGAGCGCGCTCTTCAGTTGTTCGAGTTTTACAGCCATGCCTTATCGCGCGATGGTGTTGGTGCGCTTGATCTTGTTCTGCAGCTGCACGATGCCGTAGAGGAGCGCCTCCGCCGTAGGCGGGCAGCCCGGCACGTACACGTCGACAGGCACGATGCGGTCACAGCCGCGCACCACCGAATAGGAATAATGGTAGTAGCCCCCGCCGTTCGCGCAGGAGCCCATCGAGATCACCCAGCGCGGTTCCGCCATCTGGTCATATACCTTGCGAAGCGCCGGCGCCATCTTGTTGCACAGAGTCCCCGCGACGATCATGACATCGGACTGTCTCGGGCTCGGCCGGAACACGATTCCGAAGCGATCGAGGTCGTAGCGCGCAGCGCCCGCGTGCATCATCTCGACCGCACAGCACGCCAGGCCGAACGTCATCGGCCACAGGGACCCGGTGCGCGTCCAGTTGATCAGCTTGTCCAGCGAGGTTGTCGCGAACCCTTCTTCGAATACGCCTTCAATACCCATAAGTCATCCAATACCCATAACTCATCCAATACCCATGGACCCCGTTCAATTCAGTTATTCCCACTCCAACGCTCCCTTCATCCATTCGTAGACGAAGCCCACGACGAGAATGGCGAGGAAGATCATCATCGACCAGAAGCCGAGGCTCCCGATCTCGTTGAGCGTTACCGCCCAGGGGAAGAGAAAGGCGATTTCGAGATCGAACAGGATGAACAGGATCGCAACCAGGTAGTAACGCACGTCGAACTTCATGCGTGCGTCCTCGAATGCCTCGAATCCGCATTCGTACGGGGACAGTTTTTCGCTGTCGGGACGATGCGGGGCGAGCACCGTGCCCGCGGCGATCATGAGACCGCCAAAAACAAAAGCGATCACGATGAAAAGCAGGATCGGAAAGTAGTTTTCGAGCACGGGTCAGCCCCAGGCCGGAGAGCAGCACGCCGTGCCGGCGGCTCGCACTCGCACGCTCGCTCTCACAGAAACCATACCCCTCTCAAAATAGAGGACTTGGCCCGGAAGTCCTCCGCTTCCGATCCAAGTCCCCCTTTGTCTGGTGCCGACGGAGAGACTCGAACTCTCACAGCTTTCGCCACCGCCCCCTCAAGACGGCGTGTCTACCAATTTCACCACGTCGGCATGATTGGGCTTGATACGTTGCCGTGTCAGAAACGAGCCCGCCTTCAAACCGCCAGATTTTACTACTTCGGCACCTCGTTTGCTTTCGATTTCGCCGCGTCGGACGCCTTTGCCGCCTCGGGCGTCGTCTGGGACGCGGGCGTTTGCTGCTGCGCCGGCTGCGGCTGTTCCTTTACCGTATCCATTACGCCTCCGCCCACGCGCGGCTTGTGCGTGACGAGGTAGGCGAGCACGAACGTCGTGAGGAAGAAAACGACCGCGAGAGCGGCCGTCGTGCGGGAAAGAAAATTGGCCGAGCCGCTTGCGCCAAACAGGCTTCCCGAGGCGCCGCTGCCGAAAGCAGCACCCACATCCGCTCCCTTGCCGTGCTGGAGCAGAACGAGTCCGATGATGCAAAGCGCGACGATGACGTCGACAACGAGTATCAGCGTGAACCAGAAATCCATGTTGCATTCTCCAGAATTATCTCCGCGCCGCGGCGCAGATCGCGATGAAGTCCTCCGCCACGAGCGAAGCTCCGCCGATCAACCCGCCGTCGACGTCCGGCATCGCAAGCAGCTCTCGGGCGTTTCCGGGTTTGACGCTGCCCCCGTATAGGATCGTCAGATTCTCCGCCAGCCGTTTGTCCCGCGCGGCGACCCGCGAGCGGATGAATGCGTGCACGTCCTGCGCCTGCTGCGGCGTAGCGTTCCTCCCCGTGCCGATCGCCCAGACCGGTTCGTAGGCGAGCACGGCGTTCGCCAGCGCGGCGACCCCGGCGGCGTCGAGCGCCGCGTCGAGCTGACGCCCCACCACGCTTTCCGTCTCGCCACCCTCGCGCTCGCGCAGCGTTTCCCCCACGCACAGGATCGGCGTCAATCCAACGCGCCGGGCTGCGTTGAACTTTGCCGCAACCGTCTTATCCCCTTCCCCGAAAAGGCCGCGCCGCTCCGAATGGCCGACTATCGCGAAGCGGTAGCCAAACTCCTTGAGCATCGCTCCCGACACCTCCCCGGTATACGCTCCGGAGTCGTGTTCGGAAACGTTCTGCGCGCCCCAGGCGATTGGACTGCCCGAAAGCGCCTCTGAGACTTGCGCAAGATAGGGAAACGGCGCGCACACTGCGTAACCGAGACCCTCCGCTTGCTTGAGTCCCGCCTTGAGCGCGTCCAGCAGCCGTGAATTCGCGGCGAGGCTGCCGTGCATCTTCCAGTTGCCCGCTACGAGCCTCGCGCGCATCCCATTCCGGGGGGGGCCAAAAGGGGGAGATTTTACCGCCGGACCCTGTGAGGGTCAACCGAAAACGCCGGAAAATTCAGGATCTTGCAGAGACTATGCTGCCTCCTCCACGGTTTCGGCGATCATTCTGGCAAGGCGCCGCACTTCCGCGTCGTCCTTGCCTTCCACCATGACGCGGAGCACGGGCTCTGTGCCCGACGGACGCAACAGCACCCGCCCGTCCTTGCCGAGGGCCCGCTCGGCTTCGCGCTTCGCCTTTGCGACGGCCGGCTGTTTCTGCCAGTCGAAGCCCTTGGCCACGCGCACGTTGACGAGCTCCTGCGGGTAGAGCGTGAGTCCCTCGCACAATTCTGCAAGCGTCGTCGCGCTCGCCCGTATCGCGGAGAGCACCTGCAGGGCCGAGACGATCCCGTCGCCGGTCGTGTGTTTGTCCAGGCAGATGATGTGCCCGGAATTCTCGCCTCCGAGTTGCCAATCCTTTTCCTGCAGCATTTCCAGCACGTAGCGGTCCCCGACCTTGGCGCGCGCGAAGGAGACTCCCATTTTCTCCAGCGCATGCTCAAGCGCTAGATTGGTCATCAAGGTTCCGGCGACGCCTTTCAGCCCGCCGTTTTTCGCGCGTTCGCGCGCGATGACGAACAACAGCTCGTCGCCGTCGTAAAGCCTGCCATCTCCGTCGGCCATAAGCACGCGGTCGCCGTCCCCGTCGAGGGCGATCCCCAGATCCGCCTTGTGCTCGGCGATCGCCCGCTGCAGGGCCTCCGGATGCACGGCCCCGGCCTTATCGTTGATGTTGAACCCGTCGGGGTCCGCTCCTATCGTTTCGACGTCGGCGCCCAGCTCGTGAAATACCGGGGGTGCGACGTGATAGGTCGCGCCGTGGGCGCAGTCGACCACGATCTTCATTCCGCGAAGGTCGAGCGAAGAGGGAAACGTGCTCTTGCAGAACTCGATATAGCGCCCCCGGGCGTCCTCGATGCGGCGCGCCTTCCCGAGGCTGGCCGAATCCTTGCAGTGCATCGGAGTATCGAGCCGGGTCTCGATATCCATCTCCTCGGCGTCCGGAAGCTTGCTGCCCTCCGCCGAGAAAAACTTGATGCCGTTGTCCTGATACGGGTTGTGCGAAGCGCTGATCACGACCCCGGCCTGCAGCCGCAGCGCCCGGGTCAAATAGGCAATCGCAGGGGTCGGCAGCGGCCCGGTCAGCATCACATCCACGCCGGCGGCGGCGAATCCCGCTTCCAGCGAGGCTTCGAGCATGTAGCCCGAGATACGCGTGTCCTTGCCGATCAGGACCGCCGGGTGCTCGCCCTTCGGCATGGTCGATCGCCGCACCAGCACTTCGCCCGCGGCAAAACCGAGTCGCATGACGAATTCCGGCGTGATCGGCATCTCGCCGACTTTTCCCCGCACGCCGTCCGTTCCAAAGTATTTTCTCATTGCTTTCCGCGGGCCCCGTGGCCGTCCATCGCAGCGAGCACCGCAAACGCGTCTCGCGTCGCAGCCACGTCGTGCACGCGAACGATTGTAGCTCCGTGCTGTACCGCCAGCAAAGCTGCGGCGATGCTTGCCGAGAGCCGTTCGCCGGCCCCGCGGCCGGTGATCGCACCAAGGGTCGACTTGCGCGACCACCCGGCCATGACGGGCAGCCCCATTTCGGCGAACCGGTGGAGATTGCGCAGCAGCTCGAAATTGTGTTCGAGGGTCTTTCCGAAACCGAAGCCCGGATCGATGACGATGCGCTCGCGAGCGATGCCGCCCGCCTCGGCCGCGGCAACGCGCCCGGCGAGAAATGCGCGGACCTCCGTCACCACGTCGCCGTAGCGCGGTTCACGCTGCATCGTGCGTGGCTCTCCCTGCATGTGCATGAGGCACACGGCAGCGTCCGTGGCCGCCACGGTCTCGAGCGCACCGGGTGAGCGCAGCGCGCCGATGTCGTTGATCATCGCCGCTCCGGCGCCGATCACCGCGCGCATCACTTCGGGCTTCGCGGTATCGATCGAAACGGGAATCGGGCAATCACGAAGCCCGTCGAGCACCGGCATCAGCCGCGACAGTTCCTGCTCGGCCGACACGCCACTGGCCCCCGGCCGGCTCGATTCCGCGCCGAGATCGAGCAGGTCCGCCCCCTCTTCCATGAGCCGTCGGGCGTGCGCGATCGCGGCCTCGGGTTCGAGGTAACGCCCGCCATCTGAAAACGAGTCGGGAGTGACGTTCACGACGCCCATAATGAGCGGGCGCTCGAGCCGCAGCCGGAATCGGCCGCAGGCGAGGAAAGCTTGAGGATCGGGGATCGAGGATCGAGTTGCGGGCGAGGACCGAGGTGCCTTGTCCGTCAATCCCCGCTCCTGAATACCCGGTCCTGTCTTACGCCGCCGCAGGCTCGGCCGCTCCGGGCGCCCCCGCCTGTGGCGGCTGCTGCGGCGCCTGCGCGGCCCTGGGCGGGCGCGGCGGCCGGCCATCCATGATGTCCTGGATCTGCTCGGCGTCGATGGTTTCCAACTCGAGCAGGGCCTTTGCCATGGCTTCGACCTTGTCGCGGTTGTCGAGGATGAGCTTCCTCGCCAGCCCGTACTGCTCGTCGATGATCTTGCGGATCTCGGCGTCGACCTTTTGCATCGTCACTTCGGACACGTTCTTGTGCGTTGTGATCGAGCGTCCAAGGAACACCTCCCCGTCGTTCTCGCCGTACACCATGGGGCCCATCGCGTCCGACATGCCCCACTGAGTCACCATGCTGCGGGCCAGGGCGGTGGCGCGCTCGAAATCGTTCGAAGCGCCGGTCGTCATCTGGCCCATGAACACTTCCTCGGCGATGCGCCCGCCGAACAGGACGGTAATCGTCGAGAGCAGCCGCTCCCTGTCCATGCTGTACCGGTCCTGCTCGGGCAGTTGCATCGTGACGCCCAGCGCCCGCCCGCGCGGGATGATCGTGACCTTGTGCACCGGATCGGTCTTGGGGAGGAGCTTCGCCACCACCGCGTGGCCCGACTCGTGATAAGCGGTGTTCCTGCGCTCTTCCTCGGGCATGATCAGCGAGCGGCGCTCCGCGCCCATGATGATCTTGTCCTTGGCGCGCTCGAAATCGTCCATGTCCACCAGCCGCTTGTTCTTGCGCGCGGCAAAGAGCGCCGCCTCGTTTACGAGGTTGGCTAGGTCGGCGCCCGAGAAGCCCGGCGTGCCGCGCGCGATGATCTCCGCCTTGACGTCCGGAGCCACCGGGACCTTCCTCATGTGCACCAGCAGAATCTGCTCCCGGCCGCGGATATCGGGCAGCGGCACGACCACCTGCCTGTCGAACCTGCCGGGCCGCAAGAGCGCCGGGTCGAGCACGTCGGGACGATTGGTCGCGGCGATGACGATCACGCCGGTCGTTCCCTCGAATCCGTCCATTTCGACCAGAAGCTGGTTGAGCGTCTGCTCGCGCTCGTCGTTGCCGCCGCCGAGGCCGGCTCCCCGCTGGCGGCCCACCGCATCTATTTCATCGATGAACACGATGCACGGGGCATGTTTCTTCGCCTGATCGAACATGTCGCGCACGCGCGCGGCGCCAACGCCGACGAACATTTCCACGAAGTCGGACCCGGAAATCGAAAAGAAAGGCACTTTCGCCTCCCCGGCGATCGCGCGCGCAAGCAGCGTCTTTCCCGTGCCGGGATTGCCCACCATGAGCACGCCCTTGGGGATGCGGCCGCCGAGCTTCTGGAACTTGGCGGGATCACGCAGGAATTCGACGAGCTCGGCGACTTCCTCCTTGGCTTCTTCGCAGCCGGCGACGTCGGCGAAGGTGATGCTGTTGTTGGACTCATCGATCATTCTCGCGCGGGATTTTCCGAACGAGAACGCGCCGCCCCGTCCGCCGCCCTGCATCTGGCGCATGAAAAAAATCCACACGCCGATGAGAAGCAGCATCGGGAACCACGAGACGAAGATATTCATCAGAAGCGAAGGCTCTTCTTCCCGCTTCGCCTTGATCTTGACCCCGTACTTGAGCAGGTCGGAGACGAGCCAGATATCCCCGGGGGAATAGCTGTTGACCGGTTTTCCGTCGGTCGTCTTGGCCTTGAGGTCGCGCCCTTCGATCATCACCTCGGCAATGCGCCCGGCTTTGACCTCCTCCATGAATTGCGAATAATCCATCACGGCCTGAACCTGCTGGCGGGTGTTGAACTGGTTGAACACCGTCATGAGGACGAGCCCGATGACGAGCCAGATCACAAGGTTCTTGAAGAGGTTATTCAACGTGCTTCCTTTCCTGCCACAAATGCATGCCATCCATTCTAAGCCCAAGGACGCTCAGGGACCAGTGCCGCCCTTGAGTGTCCTACCCAACAGATACATCTCCCGGGAGTCGCCGCGCGAGGCCCCGGGTTTTCGCGAGGCAACGGCGACGAAAGCCCCGCGCATTGCCGCCAGGAACTCGGAATAGCCGGCGCCCTGAAATGCCTTGACCAGGAATGCGCCTTGCGGTTTCAGATGAACCCTGGCGAATTCGAGCGCCAATTCGCACAGATCGATGCTGCGGGCCTGATCGGTCGCGCTCACACCGCTTAAGTTGGGGGCCATGTCGGAAACTACAAGGTCGAGCTTTGTCCCGCCCAAGGCATCCTCGAGGCGTTTGAGCACCGCCTCTTCCCGGAAATCCCCGCGAACGATGCTAACTCCAGGTATCGGCGCGACTTCCAGAAGATCGACCGCGACCACGCGTCCGGATCGCCCGACGCGCTCTGCAAGTGCTTGCGCCCAGCCCCCGGGGGCGGCCCCGAGGTCGACGACGGCGTTCCCGGGACGTGCGAGCCCGTCGCGTTTCGCGATCTCGATCAGCTTGTAGGCCGCGCGAGAGCGGTAGCCTTGCGCTTTCGCCCGGTGAACATAGGGATCATTCACGTGGCGTCTGAGCCAGGCGTTGCTGGATTTGCTGCGGGCCATTCTCTAGACTTCCTCGATGTCCGAATTATCGCCCACCCGGCGGCGCGAGCTCAAAGCGCGGGGGCACGCGCTCGACCCGGTCGTGTTGATCGGCGGAGCCGGTTTGTCGCCCCTGGTCCTCGCGGAAATCGATCGCTGTCTGAAAAGCCACGAGCTGATCAAGGTGCGCGTTCCCGGCGCCGATCGCCCCGGGCGCGAAGCGATCCTCGAGGAGATTTGCAGGCGGACCGGAGCGCAACCGGTTCAGCACATCGGCAAGATCCTTGTCCTGTTCCGGGAGAACCCCGAACTTTCCACCGCCTCCGGGGAGGACCCGGTTCGCAGGAAACGGCGCGGGCGTTAGTGTCGTTCTTGTTCTTACTGTCCCGGGCGGGACCCAACCTCACTCCTTGCGAACCCAAGTCTGAGACCGGCCCAGGAGCGGTATGCCGATGAAGCCGCGAACTTCGAGTTTGCGCCCGTCATCGAGCAGCGCGATGCGGCATTTGTATACCTGTCCCTCGTCGGGGTCCAATATCTGGCCGGTCGAATACGTGTCGCCGACTCGGCGCACGCCGCGGAGGATGGCCATCCCGACAACCGGCTTGTCCTTCAGTTCGCCTTGACACAGATTACACAACGGATGGGGATCCGGCGCTGGCGGAGAAAACACGGCGACGACCGTGCCGACGTACTCGCCGTCGACCTCCACGACGCGGACCAATCCGCCGGGTTGCCCCGTGCGGTCGCTGACGGTCTGCCACAGCCCTGCGGGGGTCGATGCCTGGCCCCAGGCCGGACCGCACCAGACCAGGATCAGGACGAAGAGGTGCCTCAGCAATTCAGACCTCACAAAGCCTATTCGTAACGCACCTCGAGAACCTCGTACTTCCTCACGCCACCCGGCGTCTGCACTTCGACCTGCTCCCCCGCGCATTTGCCGATCAGCGCCCGCGCAATCGGCGAGCTGATCGAGACCTTGCCTTTCTTGATGTCGGCCTCGTCGTCCCCGACGATTTGATAAGTCACCGACTCGCCGCCCTTCATCTCCTCGAGATCGACGGTGGCGCCGAACACGCACCGCCCCTCGGCGTCGACCCCCGCAGGGTCGATGACCTGTGCGTTGGAAAGCTTCGCCTCGATCTCCTTGATCCTGCCTTCGATGAAGCTCTGACGCTCTTTGGCGGCGTCGTATTCGGCGTTCTCCGAAAGATCACCGTGAGTCCGCGCTTCGGCGATTGCCGTAATCGCGTTCGGCCGTTCCACCGTTTTCAGACGATGCAACTCCTGTCGCAACAGGTCGGCCCCGGTCGTGGTCAGCGGAATCGTGCTCATGCTTTGTGTCAAAAAATGAGTCGCCCTCGGCGCGGTGAGCGCCAAACTGCGGTGCGGGTTGTTCAGAACGGAAAAGGTCGCGGCAGGCGATCTAATGTGACCACTTTTCGAGCCATTTTGCAATAGGTCCGCGTGAGCGCAAGCCGGAGTGCAACTCCTGGAGAGAGTACGGCACCAGGGATTTCATGTGCCGCATGCCCTCGCAGGCCGCCCGCGCGCCCGCCACTGTAGTGTAATAGGTCACCCGCCGCTGCACCGCGCTGGTCCGGATGGAGCGCGAATCCGAGACGGCGCTGCGCTTTTCCTCCACTGTATTCACGACGAGGCTCACCTCGCCGTTCTTGATCATGTCGACGATGTGGGGCCGGCCTTCGACCACCTTGTTGACGACGGCCACGGCAATGCCGTGCGCGGCGAGCACCCCGGCCGTCCCTCGGGTCGCGAGCAGTCGAAACCCCAGCCTGAGCAACTCCCGCGCGACGTGCACCACCGCCAGCTTGTCTCCGTCGCGCACGCTGATGAACGCAGTGCCGGTTTCGGGAAGCTTCGCGCCTGCGGCGAGCTGCGATTTGACGAAAGCCTCCCCGAAGGTCTTCCCCACACCCATCACCTCCCCCGTCGATTTCATCTCGGGGCCGAGAATGGTGTCCACGCCCGGAAACTTCACGAACGGGAACACGGCTTCCTTCACCGAAAAATACCCCGGCACCACTTCTGCGAGCGCGTCCTGCTGTGCAAGGGTCTTTCCCACCATGCAGCGCGCGGCGATCTTGGCAAGCGGAACGCCGGTGGCCTTGCCGACGAAAGGCACCGTGCGCGAAGCGCGCGGGTTGACTTCGAGTACGTATATGACGTCGCGCTGAATTGCGAATTGCACGTTCATCAGGCCGACGACCTTCAGCGCGTGGGCGAGCAAAACGGTCTGCCGGCGCAATTCCCGCTCGATGCGGGAGGAGAGAGAATGCGGCGGCAAGGAGCACGCCGAGTCGCCGGAATGTACTCCCGCCTGCTCGATATGCTCCATGACACCGCCGATCAGCACCTGCTCGCCGTCGCTGGCGGCATCCACGTCCACCTCCGTGGCGTCGCTCAGGAACCGGTCGAGGAGCACCGGCGAGTCGTTCGAGACTTTGACCGCCTCGCGCATGTAACGCTCGAGGTCCTTCTGCTCGTGCACGATCTCCATCGCGCGTCCGCCGAGCACATAGCTCGGACGCACCACCAGCGGGTAGCCGATTTCCCCTGCGAGGCGCAGCGCATCGGCTTCCGTGCGGGCCGAGCGATTGGGCGGCTGCTTGAGTCCCAAGCGGTCGATAAGCTGCTGGAAGCGCTCGCGGTCCTCTGCCATGTCGATCATGTCCGGTGTCGTGCCGATGATGGGCACGCCGTTCGCCTCCAGATCCCGGGCGAGCTTCAAGGGAGTCTGCCCGCCGAACTGGACGATCACTCCGTAGGGTTTTTCCTTGTCTACGATCTCGAGGACGTCCTCGAGCGTAAGCGGTTCGAAATAAAGGCGGTCGGAAGTATCGTAGTCGGTCGAGACCGTTTCCGGGTTGCAGTTGACCATGATCGTCTCGAATCCGTCTTCGCGCAGTGCGAGCGCCGCGTGAACGCAGCAGTAATCGAATTCGATACCCTGTCCGATGCGATTCGGCCCGCCTCCCAGCACGATCACTTTTTTCCGCTGAGTGGGCAAGGACTCGCATTCCTCCTCGTAAGTCGAGTACATGTACGCGGTCCTTGTCGCGAACTCCGCCGCGCAGGTATCGACGCGCTTGTAGACCGGGCGGATTCCAAAGCCGTGCCTGGCGGCGCGCACCTGCGCTTCGCTCGCATTGAACAGGTACGCAAGCCTTCTGTCGGAAAACCCCTTGCGCTTGAGCATGCGCAGCGTTTGCGCATCCAGCTCCGCGAGCCGCCTGTCGTCGAGATCCATTTCAAGGTCGACGATCTCCTTGATCTGCGCGAGAAACCAGGGATCGATGTGCGTGAGCTGGTGCACCTCCTCGAGCGTGAATCCATTCTCGAAAGCATCGCCGACGTACCAGATGCGCTCCGGTCCGGGTTCGCCGAGCTCCTTCTCGAGCTTCTCGCGATCGGTCGTTT
>DATHJM010000287.1:0-8740 GCA_035489775.1 Burkholderiales bacterium | reverse complement strand
CTGGATGTACTGCCGCTGCCTCGGCGTGCGGCCGCGCAGGTCCGCCCGCCGGGTGAGAAGCGGCGTCTCCTCCTTCGCGCCGCCGCGGGAGCGGACTTCGATCAGGCCGAGCTGGATGTCGTCCAGGGTGAGGCTGCGTTTAGCGTCGCCGTAAAATTTTTGCAGCACCTCGGCCGCTTCGGCCGCCTGCGCTCCGCGGACCGTGAAGCGTTCGCCGCGGCGGGCGATCGTGACGTCCAGCGCGGTCTCGATTTGCCGCAGGTTCTCGTCCAGCGTCCCGCAAAGATTGGCGAGCCGCTGGTTGTCGACCGGAGTGAGGACGAGTTCCAGGGGTCGGGTCTTCAAAGGCCTACGCTGCAACGCGGACCTCGCCGCGCAGCGAATGGGCCATCGCCGCAGTGACGGTCACCTCGACGAACTGCCCAACGAGTTGCCGGGAACCGCGAAAGTTGACCACGCGGTTGTCTCCAGCGCGTCCCGACAGCTCCCCGGCGCGCCTGCGGGAGGCGCCTTCAACCAGGATCCGCTGGCGCGTGCCGACCATGCTTTCGCCGATCCTGCTTGCATGCGCATCGATTTTTCCCTGCAGCCGGGCAAGCCGCGCGAGCTTCATTTCCTGCGGCGTATCGTCGGGAAGCTCCGCGGCGGGGGTTCCCGGGCGCCGGCTGTAAACGAAGGAAAACGAATTGTCGAAGCCGACCTCGTCAACCAGTTTCAGGGTCGCCTCGAAATCCTGCTCGGTTTCTCCCGGGAAACCGACGATGAAATCCGAGGAAATGCTGATGCCGGGTTTCGCGGCACGGAGCTTGCGCACGATCGACTTGTATTCGAGGGCCGTGTAGCCACGTTTCATCGCCGCGAGCACCCGGTCGGAGCCGGACTGCACCGGGAGGTGTACGTGCGGCGCGAGCTTGTCGATCCGGGCGTGGGCGTCGATGAGACGCTGAGTGAATTCCTTGGGATGCGAAGTGGTGTAACGGATGCGCCCGATGCCGGGAACCTCGGCGACATACTCGAGCAAAAGGGCAAAATCCGCGATCACGCCGTCGGCCATCCTGCCGCGATAGGCGTTGACGTTCTGACCAAGCAGAGTCATTTCCTTGACGCCCTGGTCCGCGAGGTCCGCGACCTCGGTCAGGACATCGTCGAACCGGCGGGAGAATTCCTCGCCACGGGTATAGGGGACAACGCAGAAGCTGCAATATTTGCTGCAGCCTTCCATGATCGATACGAAGGCACTCGGTCCCTCGACGCGAGCCGGTGGAAGCTTGTCGAATTTTTCTATTTCCGGGAAGGAGACGTCCACCTGCGGCCGGCCGGACCTTTGCCGAGCGTCGATCAATTCCGGAAGCCGGTGCAGCGTCTGGGGCCCGAACACGAAGTCCACATAGGGCGCGCGCGCCACGATGGCCGCGCCTTCCTGGCTCGCGACACAGCCGCCCACGCCGATGAGAAGCTCGCGCCGCGCCTGCTTCAGGTGTTTCACGCGCCCGAGATCGTGGAATACTCTTTCCTGCGCCCTTTCACGCACCGAACAGGTATTGAACAGGATAAGGTCCGCATTTTCAGGCTGGTCGGTGAGTTCGAAACCCTTCGTCGCGCGCAGCAGGTCCGCCATCTTGTCCGAGTCGTACTCGTTCATCTGGCAGCCGAAGGTCCGAATGAAAAGCTTTTTCGTCACGTCATCGGCCCTCGGGCCTCGGCCGCGTGAGTTCATCGGGTGTCAGCAGCCACACGCGCAAAATCTGCCCGTCGCGATTCAGGTTGTAGGCGGCCCAGGCTCCCCGGCGCGGCATGGTCACCGGCACGATGATCAGGTTCTGCTGGTCGCGGATGATCGCGCCCGGGGCGAGCTGCATCGCTTTGCCGTCCACGGTTACGGCCATCTGTTCGACGTGCAGGATGTAGCCTCGCCTGGAGTCCTGCGGTATCGGGGTTGGCCGTGTCTGGGCGAGAACCGGTACGGCCCAGAGGAGGACCGACAGGAGCGCAAGGCATGCGGCGCGGCGTGGGGCCATGGTCGCTCGCTAGAGGAGAGAATGGTGGCGAATCAGGGACTCGAACCCCGGACCTGCGGATTATGATTCCGTCGCTCTAACCAGCTGAGCTAATTCGCCACGGAAAACCGGAAATTATCCGTTTTGCGTCGAATGGTTGTCAAGGAAGACTCGCGTACAATCTGCGAGTGGATTTCGACATCGCCATCATAGGTGGAGGACTTGCCGGGGCAAGCCTGGCGGCGGCGCTTGCCGAAAGTGGGCTCAGGCTTGCCCTCATCGAGCGCAGGGCGCCGCCAACTCCGAGTCCCGATTGGGATTCGCGCATCTACGCCCTGACTCCGGCGAGCATCGCGTTTCTCGATCGCGTCGGCGCGTGGCGGCGCCTCGAAGCCGGGCGCGTTGCACCGATCTATGAAATGCGCGTTTTCGGCGATGACCGGAGCTCGCGGCTGGATTTTTCCGCCTACGAGTCGGGGGTGCTGCGACTCGCTGCGACCGTCGAATCCGGCCGGATTCACCATGCTCTGTGGCAGGGCCTCGAGCGCCAGCGAAATCTCTCTTTGCTGTGTCCGGCGGCGCCGTCGGAACTGTGCCGCAGGCAGGATCGCGTCGAAATCGGTCTCGAAGACGGCAACGCGGTCACGGCGAAACTGGCGGTCGGCGCCGACGGGGCCGACTCGTGGACGCGGCGCGTTGCGGGCATCGAAGCCCGAAGCGGGAACTATGCGCAGCTCGGTGTCGTCGCCAACTTCGGCTGCGCGCGGGCACATCGCAATATCGCGTATCAATGGTTTCGCAGCGACGGGGTGCTCGCCTATCTGCCCCTGCCCGACCGGCGCATCTCGATCGTCTGGTCCACGCCGGAAGAGCATGGGCGCGAACTGCTCTCTCTCGCGCCCGCGGCGCTTTGCGCTCGCGTGAGCGAAGCGGGCGGCGAAGCTCTGGGCGCCCTGGAACCGCTCACCCCGCCCGCCGCTTTTCCCTTGAGTGGCATGCGGGTCGATCGCATCGTGCAGCGCAGGGTTGCGCTTATCGGCGACGCTGCGCACGTCGTGCATCCGCTCGCCGGGCAGGGAGTCAATCTGGGAATGGGCGACGCCCACTCGCTTGCCGACCTGCTCCGCGAGGCGCCCGACCCGGGAGATCGCCTTCTGCTGCGGCGCTATGAGCGCGCTCGCGCGGAGGATATACTCGTGTTGCGCTGGGTCACCGACGGGCTTTTCCGGATGTTTGGCGCCGACCATCGAATGGTCGCAGGAATCCGAAACCTCGGATTGAACCTGACGAACTCCAGTCCGGTCATCAAGACGCTGCTGGCGCGCCGCGCCATGGGCATGGGCGGAGGCCTCCATCACAAGGAACCATCATGAGATTGCGGCTACTGGCTCTATTTTTCGCCGCCGCCTTTACCGCGGCCTTTACCGCGGCGGCGCTCGCCGACGAGGCCTCGGTGAGGCGAGGCGTCGAGGCCCGCTTCGACGGAATCAAAGTGGACACTGTGACCAAGACGTCCTATTCCGGTCTGTACGAGATCGTGGTCGGGGAGACGCTGTTCTATACCGATGAGAAGGTAAACTTCGTGTTCAAGGGCGATATCATCGACGCGCGCTCGCAGAAGAATCTCACCGAAGAGCGCCAGCAAAAACTTACCGCGATCAAGTTCGAGGATTTGCCACTCGATCTCGCGATCAAGCAGGTGCGGGGCAACGGCAAACGCGTGGTGGCCATTTTCTCCGATCCGTTCTGCCCCTATTGCAAGAGCCTCGACCGCGCGCTGGTGCGGCAGGACGACATTACGATCTATACGTTTCTCTTCCCGATACTCCGGCCCGAATCGCCGGACAAGGCGCGAGCCATCTGGTGCGCGCCCGACCGGACCAAGGCCTACTACGATTTCATGTTGAACGGCCGAGAGCCGGCGGCCGCGCCCTCCTGTAACGCGCCGGTCGACAAGTGGCTTGCCCTCGGCCAGAAAATTGGCGTGAGAGCGACGCCGACAAGTTTCACGACGAATGGGGAGAGAATCCTCGGGGCGCGGCCCGACGAGCTTGTCAAGCTGATCGGCGAGGCCAAGAAATAGCTATTGGTTGGACGCACCCGGCTTCAGGGCGTCACCGACGCCGGTTGAAGCGGGTTTCAGGTCCCTCGGGAGAAGGGCCCACATCCTTCCCTGTTGCCGCATGCGGCCCGCTTGGGCGCCCGCTTCGGGACCGAACCCCCAGAAGAAATCCGCGCGCACCGGATTGCGGATCGCCCCGCCCGTATCCTGAGCGATGACCAGGCGGGTGAGCGGGGTCGCGCTCGCCGGAAACGTCGTCGCGAGAAATACCGGGGCCCCAAGCGGAACGTAGCGCGGATCGACGGCGATCGAGCGCCCCGGCGCGAGCGGCACGCCGAGCGCGCCGACCGGACCGCTCGCCGGGTCGGCGAGAGGCAGTTCGCGAAAAAACACGAAGCTCGGGTTCTGGTTGAGCAGCTCTTCGAGGCGCTTCGGATTCGCCGCCGCCCAGGCCTTGATCGCAGGCATCGAAGCTTCGCCGAGCTTGAGCTCGCCGCGCTCGACGAGGTAGCGGCCAATCGATTGAAAAGGGTGGCCGTTCTGGTCTGCGTAGCCGAGGCGCAGCGTCTCGCCGCCCTCGAGCTGCACCCTTCCGGAACCCTGGATCTGGAGAAAAAAGGCTTCGATCGGATCATCGACCCAGAGGATTTCCTTTCCGGCGACGGGTGCGGCGCCGCGAGCGATTTCCGCGCGCGAGTAATACGGCACGACACGCTTTCCCTCGACGCGCCCGCGCAAGCGCATGCCGCGCAGCTCGGGGTTGGTCGTGGAAAGATCGATGGTGAGCAGGTCGTCCGGGGGACCGTATACCGGGTAAACGAACGGTGTGGCCCTGGCGCGGCTGCCGCGCAGGAGCGGCTCGTAGTAACCCGTGACCAGCCCGTCGAGCGCGCCGTCGGGGTTGGCGAGACGCCACGGAACGAAATTCTCTTCCAGGAAGCGCCGCGCCTCCTCGTCGCTGGGCGTGCGAAGCTCCATCGCTCGCGCGCACACGCCGCGCCACGCCTCACGCCAGCGCAACGCCTGGCACGATGCGAGGAAAGCGGGCCAAGCCGCCGCCTGCTCGCCATCCTTCCAGCCCGCCAGCGCTGCGAAATCGACGGGCTCGAGCGCATTGATGCGAGGGGCAACGGGGGGCAGCCCGGGACACGGACAAGCTCCGTCCGGCAGCGGCTGCAGGGCGCATCCCGCAATCAAGCCCGCCGCCGCGAGGGAAAACCAGCGCAATTGCTCTATCATCGGCTTCCGAGGGCTTAGAGAAGGCATCGCCGCGTGAGTTCCGGGTTGTGGATCATCCTGCTTGAAGCCGGACTGGCGCTCGCGCTCGTCGCATTTCTCGTGTGGTGGACGCTTCCGCGCAGACCGGAAAACAAGGATCGCGATCGGCGCTAGTGCAAGACACGGGGTACCGACAGCGTAAACTCGGGAATCGGTGCGTCGAAATGGGTGCCGTCTTCTGCCACCATCTGGTAGCTGCCCCGCATCGTCCCGACCGGCGTCGCGATCGCAGTGCCGCTGGTGTACTCGAAGCTTTCCCCGGGTTTGAGCAGCGGCTGAGCGCCGACCACGCCCAGACCCCGCACTTCCTGCACCTGGTTGCGGCCGTCGGTGATGATCCAGTGTCGCGAGATCAGCTGAGCGGGGAGGCTGCCGTTGTTGCGGATCGTGATGGTGTAGGCGAAGACGAAGCGGGCGTTCTGCTCGTCGGACTGCTCCGGGACGTATTGCGTCTGCGAGGAGACCGCGACCTCGTACTTATTTTCCGCGACCATGCGGTCATTCCACACGAAATCGCGCGGACTGACAAGGGCGGGATGATCGCCGTTTCATGCGGCCCGAGGCGAATCCAAGTAGAATTTCCGGCGATGGCCGCACGCACGTTCCGAATCGCACCGAGTATCCTGTCGGCAAACTTCGCGCGGCTCGGCGATGAAGTGACCGCGGTCGTCGCCGCCGGGGCCGACATGATTCACTTCGACGTGATGGACAATCATTACGTCCCGAACCTCACGGTGGGGCCGCTGGTGTGCGAGGCGATCCGCCCGCTTACCCAAAGCGTAATCGACGTGCACCTGATGGTCAGGCCGGTCGATCGGATCATTCCGGATTTCGCCCGCGCCGGAGCCAACATCATCAGCTTTCACCCTGAGGCGAGCGAGCACGTCGATCGCACCGTCGGCTTGATCCACGACTCGGGTTGCAAGGCGGGCCTTGCATTGAACCCCGCCACGCCGCTGTCGTGCCTCGATCACGTCCTGCACAAGCTCGACCTCGTTCTCATCATGTCGGTGAATCCCGGATTTGGCGGGCAGCAATTCATTCCCCACGCCTTGGAGAAGTTGCGCGACGCGCGCAGGAAGATCGACGCCACGGGACGCGCGATCATGCTGGAAGTGGACGGCGGCGTGAACGCCGGAAATATCGCCACCATCGCGCGCGCCGGGGCCGATACCTTTGTCGCTGGCTCCGCGATTTTCGGCTCGAAGGACTACCGGGCGACCCTCTCGCAGATGCGTGACGCGCTCAAGTCCGCCGGCTAGAGACGCGATGTGGAGCACTGCGCGGCCGCGCAGTGAGGCCGAAATGAGATCGTTCATCGAAGAAATTCAGGCCATCGTCGGACCGGCGGGGCTGATTACGCTGCCGAAGGAGGTCGCCCCCTACGCGAGCGACTGGCGCAAACGCTACGTAGGCAAACCGGCCGCGGTCGTCAAGCCGGCCACCACGTCCGAGGTGGCCGAGGTGGTGCGCGCCTGCGCCGGCTCGCGTACGGCAATCGTCCCCCAAGGAGGAAACACAGGCCTGTGCGGCGCGGCGACTCCGGATGCAAGCGGTACGCAAATCGTTCTCAGCCTTTCGCGCATGAACCGAATCCGCGAAGTCGATGTTCGCAACAACACCATGATCGCCGAAGCCGGCTGTGTACTGGCCAACTTGCACAAGGCGGCCGAGGAAGGGGGGCGGCTGTTTCCTTTGAGCCTCGCCGCCGAAGGAAGCTGCGAAATCGGCGGCAATCTTTCCACCAACGCGGGCGGCACTGCGGTGCTGCGCTATGGCAACGCTCGCGAGCTCGTGCTGGGACTCGAGGTCGTGCTGCCCTCAGGAGAGGTATGGGATGGCTTGCGCGGTTTGCGCAAGGACAACACCGGATATGACTTGAAGCAGCTTTTCATCGGCGCCGAAGGAACGCTAGGCGTAATCACAGCGGCGGTTCTGAAGCTCTTTCCCCTGCCCAAGTCTCATGCCACCGCCGTGGTGGCGCTGGAAAGTCCGGAAAAGGCTCTGGCGCTGCTGGAGCGGGCCCAGGGGGCCTGCGGGGAGAGGCTCACGGGCTTCGAGCTGTTCTCCGATTTTTGCCTATCCCTCGTGCTCAAGCATTTCAGGGATACCGCCGCACCTTTTCCGCGCCGCTTCCCTCACTATGTTCTGATGGAACTCTCGGACACGCAGCCGGGTGAAGGCGTCAGGGCCTTGGTCGAAAGCATGCTCGAAGCGACTCTCGATGAGAAGATCATTCTCGACGCGGCGGTCGCGCAGAGCGAAACTCAGGCCCGGGCGTTCTGGAGCCTTCGCGAATTCATCTCCGAAGCACAGGCGCATGAAGGCCCGAATATCAAGCACGACGTGTCGATTCCCATCTCGCGCATTTCCGAGTTCATCGCGACAACGGACGCGCAGCTTGAACGCGCCCAGCAGGGGACCCGATTGGTGACTTTCGGGCACCTCGGCGACGGCAACCTGCACTACAACGTCTCCGCTCCCGAGGGAGTCGCGCCCGGTGTTTTTGTCATGCACACGGCGGCGATCAATCGGATCGTGCACGACAGTGTCGCGCGTTTCGGCGGCTCGATCAGCGCCGAGCACGGCTTGGGGCAGCTGAAGCGCGAGGAAATCCGCCGCTACAAGTCTTCGCTGGAGCTCGAACTGATGCGCAAAATCAAGAGTGCCCTCGATCCTCACGGCATCATGAATCCGGGCAAGGTGCTTTAGCGTGGTGTTACGCGATGTGGTAGCACATCTCGCCAGGGCAGCGAATTTGTCAAGGCCCTTGGTTTCCAAACCCGCAAGCTGGACAAGCCTTGCAGGGGTGTAATAGAGTAGGCGCCCTGAACGAGACGCAAGGCAAGTCAATCGTGCTCTTCGAAAACGCCGGGAAACGGGTGCAATCGCGCAGCTGGCGCTGGTGGCGCAGCTAGCCTGCAGTCGCTCGCGCGCCCTGCGCGCACCCGCAGTACCCGCAACGTTTTCGTGGAGCAGTCATGACCGAAGCAGAATTCAAGCGGCTTGCCGCTCAAGGTTTCAACCGCGTCCCCCTCCTTGCAGAGACCTTCGCCGATCTCGAGACGCCGCTATCGCTTTATCTGAAGCTTGCCAACCGCTCCAACACCTATCTGCTGGAGTCCGTGGTGGGCGGAGAGCGCTTCGGGCGCTATTCGTTCATCGGACTAGCGGCTCCAGTAAGGTTGCGGGCGGTCGGGAGCTTGGTCACGGTGATGCATGGAGACGTTGTCGCAGAGAAGTCCCACGCGGCCGATCCGCTCGCTTTCGTGCGCGAGTTTCTTTCGCGCTATCGCGTCGCGGAGCTCCCCGGCTTGCCACGGTTCTGCGGGGGCTTGGTCGGGTATTTCGGTTACGACACGGTCCGTTGGATCGAGCCGCGGCTCGCCGGAGGATGGCTAAA
>DATHJM010000286.1:0-2551 GCA_035489775.1 Burkholderiales bacterium | reverse complement strand
TGATGTCGAACTCCGGGATCTCCCGGAAGAAGACCTTGTAGTTCCGCTCGGCGATCCACGCCGGCCAGCGCTCGCCGTTGTCGTCCTGCGGCGCCCAGTTCGAAACGTTCACCTCCCAGGTCGGCCCGTACTCCCGCGTGTACTGAACCTTCCGCTTCGCAGCGTTCAACAGCCACCAGTCAGCGGTGTCGAGCTTTGTCCGTATGTCGAGAGATGCGGTGTCGTTCGGATCGTCCAATGCCGAGTTGAGAATGGTGTACTGCCCGACGAGAATCTTCGGATTGATCGCCTTGAGGGACTGGACGACTCTGCGCATCGCCAAGGTCGACGTCGTGGCGTGCCCGTTCTTCCAACCCCGGTAGAAGCCGAGAATCACCACGTCCAGCTTCGCCATCGCGGCTCGATAAGCGGCGCTCTCGTAGTTCTTTGCGCCGATGTTCACGCCCATCAGCCGGGGAAAAGTTGCGGTTGCGGCTGTGATTACGGTTTTGGGTGACGTCACACCGGCGGCAGTATTCGCAGCGCGCGGCGTGGTCGTGCCATCGCCGCCAGCTGCGATGGTCGTACCGGTCGAGACGACGAAAAGGCCCGCTGCTACGAGGATTACGTTCAACACGCAACTATCTTGCGGCGCTATTGCGCTAATTCCTCTTATCATGGGATGCGCCGATCGGACTACCGTGATTGCTCGGCGGTGTCAATTCTCGGTATTCCAATTATGCAGATGCATAACGATCCGTCCATGCGAAGCGCGGCTGAAAGCCCGCGCGATGAGGCGATCCGGGAGTCCGCGCGATGAGCCTCGTCTCCGTGATCCTCCCGACCTACAATCGCAGGGAGACAATCCAGGCCGCGATCGCAAGTGTGCAACGGCAGACTTTCGCGGATTGGGAGCTGATCGTCGTGGACGACGGTTCCACCGACGACACGGCTGCCTTGATCGAGGGCTCGGACCCTCGTCTCGTCCTGATCCGGCAGAAGAACCAGGGCGTGAATGGGGCGCGGAACACTGCCATGCTCCGCGCACGCGGCCAGTACATCGCCTTCCTGGACTCCGATGACGAGTGGCTCCCCCATCACCTGGAGCTCAGCGTCGCATTTTTTCGGGCCTTTCCCGGTGAGGACTTCCTCTCCGGGGAGTTCTGCGGAGAGTGGGTCCCCGGAGGCACTGTCCCCTTCCTCCGCAGCGCGCTGACCGAGTGGTACCCGCCGCTCGCGCAGCAGGCGGGCTCCTCGTTGCTGAAGCTGCCTCCCGGAGAGAGCGACCCCTACCGCAGGATGTTCGGAAGCGTAGAGCCGATCGGGGAATGGGGGCGGGACATCGTGGCCCGCATCGGCTGTCGCGACGCGCGCCTGTACCGGGGGCGCGTTTTCGAGCACATGCGCTTCGGCTTCCTCTTCGCCTTGCAGCCCACGGTGTTGACGCGCCGCGCCCGCGAAGCGGTGGGCCTGTTCGATCCGCGCTACCGGATCAGCGCCGACTATAGCTACCTGGCCAATCTCTGCCGCCGGTTCACCGCCAACTTCCTGTCGCTCCCCATGGCGATCAAGCACGAGTCCGCCCACGACGGCGCGCAGCTGAACGAGGGACACCTCTCGACCGGCTCGACGCGGTTCGCGTTTGAGCGGGATCTGCTGCACCAGTTCGAGGAACTATTCGAGGCGGAGCGAGGCGAGGATGCCGAAATCGCCGCGCTGCGCAGAGCGAGGCAGCTCGTGGTCGGCCTGGCCGCCCTCGGCCAGGGAAACCGCGCCGAGGCCCTGCGCTACTTCTGGGAAGCGAAGCGCGGCCAGGGCCCGTCGCTCGCGGCCGCCCTCTGGTGGCTGGTCCGGATCACCCGCACTCCGGCGGTCGCGCACAGGATTTACACCGGACTCCGGCGCGCGAGGGTGCGCGGGTGGGAACTCCTTACGGGGCGCGCCGCCTGGGGTCGTATCGCCCGCAAGGTTTGGGGCCGCTTTCGCGGCACGTCTGCGCTAGAGACGTAAGGCGAAGGCCTGATCGAGGCGCCGCAGAGACCGAGTACGCTCAAGCGCTGACGGTGCTTGGCGACGGCGCTGTCCGTTGCCGCGTGAGAACCCGATTCCTGACCCATTCCCGCCCCGGTTTTTCGATCCAGCGGTAAGTGAAATAGGACATGGCGATGATCATCGCCAGATAGACCGGGTAGGCGATATCGCCATGCCATAGCTGGGTTCCCAAGAAATAAAAATCCCGCCCGTTGATGTCGCGGTGCGTAAAGGGTTCGATGTGCCACAGCTTGTCGAGCGCGTTGGCCGCGTCGAACAATCTTCTCCCGATGAAGGCGTGCGTCATGTAGATGGAATACGAGAGGGTTCCCAGGAAAACCGGCGCGCGCAATCTGAGCATCGCGCTCGCAGTCCCCGCTTCGAACGCGAAGACGAGCACGACGAGCGCGAATATGTAGGGGGCCGCGATCGAGAGGAGAGTCGTGCCCGCCACGCTTACGAACACGACAACGAGTCCGAGTGCGCCCCACTCGATAACGCTTCCGGAGAGCCATTTTCTGAGCTTTTCATTCCATTTTTC
>DATHJM010000285.1:0-3497 GCA_035489775.1 Burkholderiales bacterium | reverse complement strand
AGGTCGACGAAAAGGTTGATCGCGACGAATAGCGCGACGACGATGCACAGGTAGCCGACGATCACCGGCCGGTCGAGCACGTTGATCGAATCGATGAGAAGTTTCCCCATTCCGGGCCACGCGAATATGGACTCGGTGACTACGGCGAACGCGATCACCGAACCGAACTCCACTCCGACCACCGTAACGACCGGGACGAGGACGTTCCTGAGCACGTGCACGCCGACTATGCGCGTCTCGGTCAGGCCCTTGGCCCGGGCGTAGCGGACATAGTCCTGCTGCATCGCTTCGCGCGTTCCGGAGCGGGTCAGCCGGATTACCAGCGACAGATTGAAGAGCGCGAGGTTTGCCGCGGGCAGGACGAGGTGACGCAGGCCCTCGAGCGTGAGAAAGCTCACCGGGATGCCGATGAGATTCACCGTTGGACCCCGGCCCGATGTCGGCAGCCAGCCGAGCCAGACCGAGAACACCATGATGAGCATGATGCCCACCCAGAAGGTCGGAAGCGAGAACCCCAGGATCGAACCCGCCATGATGGTCTTGCCGGCGGTGGAGCGGGGCTTCAGGCCTGCCCACAGCCCGAGGGGGATCCCGAGCAGCACCGCTATAAGCATCGCCGCAATCGCGAGCTCGAGCGTCGCCGGCATGCGCTCGAGGATCAGGCCGATCGCCGGCACGTTGAAGGCGAATGACCTCCCGAGGTCTCCGGCCGCGGCGTGCCTGATGAAGATGAAATACTGCTCGAGAAGGGGCCGGTCGAGGCCCAGGGCAGCCGCCGCGCGCGCGATCTCGTTCTGGTCGGACTGCGGGTTGACGAGGATGTCCATCGGGTTGCCGACGGCGTATACGCCGGCGAACACCAGCAGCGACATCACTGCGAGCACGGCGAAACTCTGCAGTACGCGGTGAACGATGTGAGAAAACATCCGAAGCGCGTCTATCGGGCCCGGAAGTGGTGCGCGAAGGTGAATTCGTCGGTGCGCGGCGCGTAAGCGAGCGGTTTTCGCATCGCCCAGGTCGTGACCTGGTGGTGCAGGGGGATCACGGCGTAGTCCCGCACGGCGAGGCGCATCGCATCGCGCGCGAGCGCCTCGCGCCGCTTCTCGTCGACGCTTGCAAAGGCGCGTTCGAGCAGCGCGTCGACGCGCGGATTCGAGTAGCCCGACCAGTTGAATGCGCCGAATCCCTTGTCCGGATCGGCAGTTGCGACGAGCGCGCGCAGCGCGAGGTCCCCCGAGAACGAGCCCCAGCCGAACATCGCAAACGCGAATTCCCCTTTGCGCCCCTTGGGCAGATACGCGTTCAGCGGCAGCGTCTCGACGCGCGCACGGACGCCGACGCGCGCGAGCATCTGCGCCACGGCCTGCGCGATCTGCTCGTCGTTGACGTAGCGGTTGTTGGTCGCGGAAAGCGTCATCGCGAATCCGTCCGGATATCCCGCTTCGGCGAGCAGCCGCTTCGCCCCTTCGGGATCGTAGGGCTCGGGCTTCAGGTCCGACGCATGACCGAACACGGGCGGTGAGACGAGGTTCGAAGCCGGCAGCGCCGCGCCGTCCATCAAGCGCTCGGCGATCGCCTGCCGGTTGATGGCTTTGGAAAGCGCGCGCCGCACCCGGAGGTCGCGGAAGGGATTGCGCTCGAGGGGTCGGCCGGCCTTGTCGGCGAGCCCGGGCGCGCGATCACGATACTGATCGAGATAAAAGAAAATAGTGCGCCACGACACCTTCTGCACCGTATTCAGCCTGGCATCGCGCCGGATGCGCGGCAGGTCCGCGGGAGGGACCTGCTCGATCGCGTCGAGCTCCCCGGAGAGGAGGCCGGCGAGTCGCGCCGGGTCGGTGGGGACGATGCGGAAGGTCACTTTCTCCCAGGCCGGCTTCCCTCCCCAATAGTCTTCGTTGCGCGCGAGCTCCACGCGGTCGCCGCGCGCAAAGCGGGCGAACCTGAAAGGCCCCGTGCCGATCATGGCCCTGCCCGAGTCGAAGTCCTCCGGCCCCGAGCGTGCCGCGGCTTTCCTCGAAACGATAAACACCGAAACGAGATCGTAAGGCACCATCGCGTAAGGCGTCGCGGTCTTCAGCCTGAGCGTGTGCGCATCCAGGACCTCTTTGCCGACGATGCGCTGCGTGAAGGTCCGGTACTGGCCATTGGGGACCTGGAAGGTGCGCTCGATCGAAAACACCACGTCCTCCGCGGTGAGCTCGGCCCCGTCGTGAAAACGCACGCCCCGCCGCAGCCTGAACTCCCAGGTGGTCGCGTCGACCGCGCGCCAGGAAACCGCCAGGCCCGGAGCAAGGCGCGCGTCCTGGTCCACGTGGGTCAGCGCGTCGAACACATGCGAGGAGATATTGATGTTCGGCGCGATGTTGAGGAAGTGCGGGTCCATCGAGGTGACGTCCGCGGCGAGGCCGATGCGCAGCTCGGCGGCCTGCAAGGGCAAGACCCACAGGATCGACCCCGCGACAAGGATCCGGAGCAGGCGGCGCATGGACTTCAGCCTACTTCGCGGCGAGCGGCCCGATGACGTTCAGCATTTGAGAAAAGATTTTCGGGTTGCCGCAGACGATGCGGCCCGAATCGAGGTAGCCCGAGTCGCCGCGAAAATCCCCGACCAGGCCGCCCGCTTCCAGCACCAGCAAGGCGCCTGCCGCCATATCCCAGGACGACAGACCCATTTCCCAGAAGCCGTCGAGTCTTCCCGCGGCCACGTAGGCGATGTCGAGGGCCGCGGCACCCGCGCGGCGCAGCCCGGCGGTGCGAACCGTGAACTCGCGGAACATGGCGAGATATTCGTCGAGGCTCTGGAGATCGCGAAAGGGGAACCCGGTCCCGATCAACGCTTCGTTGAGTTGCACGCGCCTGGAGACGCGGATGCGCCGCTCGTTCAGGTAGGCGCCGCGGCCGCGCGTCGCCGTAAACAACTCGTTGTTGGTCGGATCGTAAATCACCGCCTGCGCGAGAACACCCTTGTGCCGCAGGGCGACGGAGACCGCGTACTGGGGAAAGCCGTGGATGAAATTGGTCGTGCCGTCGAGCGGGTCGATGATCCAGGTGTACTCGGACTCGCCCGCGTTCCCGGCGGAGGCGCCGGACTCCTCTGCTAGAATCGCGTGGTCCGGATAGGCGCGGTGCAGTATCTCGATGACCGCCTGTTCCGCGGCCTTGTCCACTTCGGTGACGAAATCATTGTGCCGCTTGCGCGTTACCGGCAGCAAATCCACGTCGCGCGCGGCGCGGTTGATGATCGCGCCGGCCCGCCGCGCGGCCCTGACCGCGATTCCGAGCATCGGGTGCATTTTTTCGTCCGGGAATTCGAAAGAGCGCTGCTGCTGAACGCGGGATTCTAGTATGAAAGCCGGCGGTCCGCTGTCTCGAATCCGCGTGGTTCTCTCGCGGCCTTCGCATCCCGGCAACATCGGCGCCGCGGCGCGAGCCATGAAGACCATGGGCCTGGCGCGGCTGGTCCTGGTGCGCCCCAGGAAATTCCCCGATCCGGA
>DATHJM010000284.1:0-4001 GCA_035489775.1 Burkholderiales bacterium | reverse complement strand
TCGTCCTCGAACGGCGTCTCGATCAGCTCCACCGCCACCCGGTGCGTAGGAAAACCGTTCGACTGCAGCATCTTCAGGAAGAAAGCCCCGTACCGGATACCTTCTGAGGCGACCTGCGGATCGACGTTGAGAAACAGCCAGCTGCGTGTGTTGCCGAATCGCTGGAAGTTCCGGACATGGAGGGCCCTGCATTGGCGGTCGAGGCGTATCCTCTCCTCGCCTTGCCGCGCCTTGCTGAACAGCTCGAGAGGGTCGACGCGCCTACCGCTCGAGGAATCTACCGCGCGAATCAGGCCTTCGTAACCGACGGGACGGCGATGAGCGAGGCTGTAGATCGGCTGGAAGTGGCTCGACAGATTGAACTCTTCGCGTTCGCCGCGTTCTCCTTGCGCGTAGTACTTGTCAAGAAGAAGAGGCGGAGCAGGATCCACGATGTTCACGGCGCCCCAGCAAGCCTGCGGAATTTTCGTTACCGACAAAAGTACGACGAGTATGCCATATGGCGTGCCTCGACGAAGGGGGTCAGACAGAGTTCGTGATGATACCTCCGATCGGCGCGGGGCGAGCCCGCGGGACCCCGATCAAGGCGCCAGCTTGGTGAGACCGAACGCGAGGTCTTCGCCCGCGAGTGCCGCGAAGTCGAGATCGGCGCAGAGCACGTGATACGACCCGTTCAGCGAAAGGGCGTAGGACAAGGTGACGCAGAATTTCGGTCCGGTGGCCGATAAATAGGGACGCGTGATCTGGACCTTTCCGGGCGCCTCGATCGCGCGGCGGAAGAACGGCTTCGTCTGCCAGTTGGTGCCTGTGACGGGGCGTATCGGCGTCAGGCGCCGGTCGCGCGCGGCCACGCTGCGTTCGGTTTCCGCGCTCGCGCCGATCTGGGAACCGTCGCCTGCAACCAGATAACAGCGCTCGGTGCATTCGAGATCGAGCAGCGCACGTATGGCGGTCATGCGATCCGCGCCGGCGGACAGCGCGAGCACCGCATCCGCGAGGGCCTGGATGTAAGGATGGAGCCGCACGCGGCGCTGGTCGTAGAATTCGGCGGTCTCGGCGCGGAAATTCCTGAAGAGCCGCGCAAACAGATCGTCGCAGGCATGCTCGGGCGGCAACTGCGCCGCCGGCGAAGCGAAGTAATTGCCCTGCATCAGGTCGGCGTCCGCGTCGGTCGCGCAAAGCGCTTCGCCTTCGGTCTCGATGCCCTCCACGCATACCAGGGCGCCCGCTTCGTGCAGCACCGAGACGATCCCGGTGAACATGCGTCGCGCGAGCGGTTCGACCGTCACGCGTCGCGTCATTTCCCGGTCGATCTTGACGATGTCCGGCTTCAGCCGCCAGATGCGGTCGAAGTTCGAGTACCCCGCGCCGAAATCGTCGATCACGATGAGGCAGCCGATCGTGCGGTAGTGCTCGACCGCGGTGACCAGGCGTTTCTCGTCCTCGAACGGCGTCTCGATCAGCTCCACCGCCACGCGGTGCGGGGGCAGGCCGTTTTCCTCCAGCATCTGGGCAAATGAGCCGAACCGATGACCCTGGACCGCGATGTACGGGTCGACGTTCAGGAACAGCCAGCTGTCCTCGTTGCTCAGTTTCCGGAAGTTGCGGACATGGAGGGACCTGCACTGGCGATCCAGCTGCATGCGCGCCACGCCCGCCGGCGCCTTTGCCAGCAGTTCGGTCGCCAAGTAGGCTTTTCCGTTCGAATCGGTCCCGCGGATCAGGCCCTCGTAGCCCACCGGCCGGCGATGAGCAAGACTGAAAATCGGCTGGAAATGGGTGGACAAATGAAATTCGCTGGGCGAGCCGCCCTCTGCCTCGACGATGAGCGTGTCGGTACGCGACGGAGTCAAATCCGCCGTGTTCTGGTTTGCTTGCACGCTCACGGGGCGCTAGTCACTGCATTGAACCGGCGCAGGCTCCGCCGACGCGCCACCGAGCGCGGCGGGACGCAGACCGGCGAAGTCCTGCTTGCGAACTTCGCTCGAAAGAAAAAGTGCGGGATCGACCCGCGCGTTGTTGAGGCTGACCGACCAGTGCAGGTGCGGGCCTGTCACCCGGCCGGTTTGGCCGACCGCGCCGATTCTGTCGCCGCGCGCCACGCGGGCGCCCTTCGCCACATCGATGCGGCTCAGGTGGTTGTACATGGTGACCAGTCCCTGGCCGTGGTCGAGGATCACGGTGAGCCCGTTGAAGAAGTAATCGCCGATCTGGATCACGGTGCCAGCCGCGGGCGCGGCGATCGGCGTTCCCTCGGGAGCCGCGATATCCACGCCGCTGTGGGGCTGGCGCGGCTCGTCGTTGAAAAAGCGCCTCAACCCGAATCCACCGGAAACACGCCCCACCGACGGCAAGTCGAAAGTGAGCGTATCGAGCGCTGCATCGCTGAAGGTCGAGAACGCCCGGACCAGCGATTCCTGTTCCCGCGCGATCCGCCGGAGGTCTTCGGGTTCGGGTTCGACCTGCCGGCGGTTCGCGAGCGTCACATGCTGGGTTTCGTACTCGCGCCTGCCGACCTGGAAGCGGATCGCGCGCGCGCTGGTCTCGCCTTCGAGCACGGAAAGCTCGTGCGCGCCGGGCCGCAATGCGAGCGGCAAACCGACCACGGCCTGCCAGGCATCCCCGACGCGCGCGACCAGCACGCGCTGGCCGTCGAACACCACCTGGGGAGCCGGGCCGGGAGCCCGTCCGACGCAGACGATCGCGACCCCGCCCGGCACCGGCGCCGTCAGGGGCAAATCGCCCTGCGAGGGCGAAATCGCTGCAGCGAGCGCGAGACCCGGCGCGAGCGTGGCAAGGAAAGGGAGGTGGCGCATGCCGTCCATTCGTCTAAACACGCTATTCTCCACCGATTTCTGACCCGTGCGCGAAAGCATGGAAGAAGGGTGGAATTCCTGCCCCCGGCCCTGATTCTGCAACGCGACGTGTGGAAAATGAACGCTCCCGGGGCGAGCCGGCCACACGGGCCGATATGTCCGGCGCATAATTGCGTCTTCCGGCCCCGCGTGTTCTCCGTTCTCCGAAGCCCTGGCGCGCGCTGACCTGCAACCCCTGCCCCCGAGGAACAACCGATGATCGGCGAGAGCAGTCCCGCGAGCCCCTACTCCTACAATACTTCGGTCGCGATGGAGTTCTTCCGCTTCGCCGGCAAGCCGAAAGCTTTCGCCAAGGGCAGGAGAATCTTCGCCGAGAACCAGAAGGGAATCCCGTTTCTGCTCATGCCGAACCGGATGTACCTCCTCCTCGACGGCGAAGTCGGCATATTTTCGAGGGAGAGGCCCGTGGCCACGGTCCGGCCGGGCCAGATCTTCGGCGAGATGGCCTCGATCGACCAGGGGCCGCGCACCGGGACGGCGGTGACGAAATCGGCTTGCCGCGTCATAGCGCTCGACAACCGGCAGCTCCAGACCGCGCTCGGCAGATACCCCGAGTTCTCTCTCATGCTGATGAGCGTCATGATCGGCCGCCTGCGCGAATCCATCGGCCGGCTCGGCAGCCCCGAGGCGCCCGCGCCCGGAATCCAGAGAAGGGAATCGGTGCCGCTTCGCAAAGACCTGATCGAAGACCTCGCACGCGTGCTCGGGTCCGAGGCGCACCTCAGTTACGAAAGCGGGGCCACCATCGTGAGGGAAGGCCAGATCGGGGTGTTGATGTACATAGTCCTCAAAGGCAAAGTGGCGATCCGCGTCGGCCTCAACGTGGTGGAGAACGTGGGCCCGGGCGGGCTGTTCGGCGAAATGGCTCTGGTCGATCGCACACCACGGCTTGCAAGCGCCGTCGCGGAAAGCAATTGCAAACTGCTCGCGATCAACCGCGGCGCGTTTCTCAACCTTGTAAAGCACAGCCGCCGCTTCGCCGCCTCGCTGCTCGCCGCCGTGAGCGCCCGCGCGCGGTACACGGCCTCGCGCTAGGGCGGGGCTCCCTGAAATGGAAACGGCGGCCGGGGCCGCCGTTTTTTCCAGCCCTTGTTCCACCAGGCTCAAATACCGAGCCACTTGGTC
>DATHJM010000283.1:0-4151 GCA_035489775.1 Burkholderiales bacterium | reverse complement strand
TTCCTGAACAGAACGGCGCTCCGGGCCGGCCTCTCCTCCATGTCAAAATCCGCCAAGACCGATCCACCCGAGAGCTTTGAAGCCGCGCTCGCCGAGCTGGAGAAGATCGTGGCCAGCATGGAGTCCGGAAAGCTGACTCTGGAGCAGTCCCTTGCCGCGCACAAGCGGGGCCTGGAGCTGGCTCAGTTCTGCCAGGGGGTCCTCGCCCGCGCGCAGCAGCAGGTGAAGGTGCTTGAAGAAAACACGCTGAAAAACTTCCCCGGTGCCGACGGCGGCGAATGAATTCACCGCCTGGATGGCAAAAGTCCAGGCTCGGGTCGAAGCGGCGCTGGAGCGTTTTCTGCCTCCGGCAGGAATCGCGCCGCAGCGCCTGCACGACGCCATGCGCTATGCGGTGCTCGGTGGAGGCAAGCGGATACGGCCCTTGCTCGCGTTTGCCGCAGGGGAGGCCTCCGCAGGCGAACCGGTCCGCGCCGACCCGGCGCGGCTCGAAATCGCGGCCTGCGCCGTCGAATGCATTCACGCCTACTCGCTCGTGCACGACGACCTGCCGTGCATGGACGACGACGTGCTTCGGCGCGGCAAGCCGGCCTGCCACGTCGAATTCGACGAGGCGACCGCGCTTCTCGTGGGCGACAGCCTGCAGTCGCTCGCGTTCCAGCTGCTCGCCGAGCACCGCCTCTCCGACGATCCCGCGGTTCAGGTGGAAATGGTGAAGATCCTCGCCGTCGCGTGCGGCAGCCGCGGCATGGCGGGCGGACAGGCGATCGATCTCGCGAGCGTGGGTCAGGCCCTGAGCGTGCCGGAGCTCGAATACATGCACATCCACAAGACCGGCGCGCTGATCCGTGCGTCGGTGGCGCTCGGCGCGCGTTGCTCGAGCGCGCTCGCCCCGGGGCAGCTTGCGCGCCTCGATCACTACGCGAACTGCGTCGGGCTCGCCTTTCAGGTGGTCGACGACGTTCTCGACCAGGAGTCCTCGACCGCGACACTCGGCAAGACCGTCGGCAAGGACGCGGCGAACAACAAGCCGACCTACGTCTCGGCGCTCGGGCTCGCGCGCGCCAAGGCGCTCGCCGAGGAATTGCGTGAAGAAGCGCAGGCCGCGCTTTCGGAACTGCGCGGCGGCGCCCGAAGGCTCGCCGAGCTTGCCGATTTCATCGTATTGCGCAAGTTCTAGCTGCGGAAAATTCGCGTTCGCCCCGGACAAGCTTTCCGGTTTGCGGGATAATTCGCCCCTATGAGCGCGATCGGAAAGGCGGATTTGCCGGGGAAAGGCTCGGAGGCCGGATCGGCCGAATACGATCCGGCCGCGTACGAGTTGCTGAAAACCATCGACGACCCGGCGGCGCTGCGGGAACTCGACCGCCGGGGACTGCAGCGGCTCGCCGACGAGCTGCGCTCCTTCATCCTGGAATCGGTCAGCCAGACCGGCGGCCATCTGTCCTCCAATCTGGGGACGGTCGAGCTGACCATCGCGCTGCACCACGTCTTCAACACGCCTCACGACCGCATCGTCTGGGACGTGGGACACCAGACCTATCCGCACAAGATTCTCACCGGCCGCCGTGAAGCGATGAGCCGCATACGCATGAGCGGGGGAATTTCGGGCTTCCCGCGCCGCAGCGAGAGCGAGTACGACACTTTCGGCACCGCGCATTCGAGCACCTCGGTGAGCGCAGCGCTCGGCATGGCGCAAGGCGCGAAGCTGAAGGGCGAAACCGGCGAGAAGAAGCGGCACGTGGTGGCGGTGATCGGCGACGGCGCCATGTCCGCAGGCATGGCCTTCGAGGCGCTCAACAACGCCGGCGTGATGGATACCGATCTGCTCGTGATCCTCAACGACAACGACATGTCCATTTCCCCCGCGGTGGGCGCACTGAATCGCTATCTCGCGCGGCTGATGTCGGGGCGTTTCTACGCCGCGGCGAGGAAAGCGGGCGAAAAGGTGCTCGCTGGCGTGCCGCCGCTGTGGCACCTGGCGAAAAAGGTGGAGGAGCACGCCAAGGGCCTGATCGTGCCCTCGACGCTGTTCGAGGAATTCGGGTTCAACTACGTCGGCCCGATCGACGGCCACGATCTCGACTCGCTCATTCCGACGCTGAAGAACATCAAGGAGCTGAAGGGACCTCAATTCCTGCACGTGGTCACCAAGAAAGGGCAGGGCTACAAGCTCGCCGAGGCCGACCCGGTGCTCTACCACGGCCCGGGCAAGTTCGATCCCGCGAAAGGGATCAAGAAGGCGAGCGGAGGCAAGCCGACCTACACGCAGGTGTTCGGCGAATGGCTGTGCGACATGGCGCGGCTCGATTCACGGCTCATCGGCATCACGCCGGCGATGCGAGAGGGCTCGGGTCTCGTGCGTTTCGCGCAGGAATTTCCAGACCGGTATTTCGACGTCGGCATCGCCGAGCAGCACGCGGTCACCTTCGCCGCCGGGCTCGCTTGCGAGGGTTTGAAGCCCGTGCTCGCGATCTACTCGACTTTTCTGCAGCGCGGCTACGACCAGTTGATCCACGACGTCTGCATCCAGAATCTTCCGATCGTGTTTGCGCTCGACCGGGCGGGCCTCGTGGGCGGCGACGGGGCCACGCACAACGGCGCTTTCGACCTCACCTTCTTGCGCTGCGTGCCCAACATGGTGGTGATGACCCCGAGCGACGAGAACGAATGCCGTCAGATGCTGTATACGGCGTTCGTGCTCGAGCGGCCTGCGGCGGTGCGCTATCCCCGCGGCAGCGGCCCGGGTGCCGTGGTCGAGAAGGAAATGCGCTCGCTGGCGCTCGGCAAAGGGGTCGTGCGCCGGCGCGGTGCCAGCGGAAAGAGCGGCGTCGCCATTCTCGCGTTCGGCAGCTTGCTCAAGTCCGCGCTCGACGCAGGCGACGAACTGGATGCAAGCGTCGTCGACATGCGCTTCGTTAAACCGCTGGACGCGAATCTCGCAGCCGAGCTCGCCGGAACGCACGGGCTCCTCGTCACCATCGAAGAGAATGCAGTCCTGGGCGGCGCAGGAAGCGCGGTCGCCGAGGCGCTCGCCGCGCGCTCCATCGCGACTCCGCTCCTCCAGCTGGGGCTGCCCGACCGCTTCGTCGATCACGGCGACCAGGCGCAATTGCTCGCTTCGATCGGCCTGGACAAGGCAGGCATCGTCGCGGCCATCCGCGCGCGTCTGGGCTAGGCGTCATTCCCGCGGCTCTTGGCACCAGCGAAAGCGGGTGGGGGAATCCAGCTCTCCAGTTGAAAAAGCCGGGAACGGGACGCATGTTAAGATCCTCTAACTCTGGGCCCAACGCGAGGAAACGCTCTTCATGAATATCCGCGATCCGCTTGCCATCCCCGACGTCCAGGGCTCCGAGGACAAGCGCAAGCTCGCCATCGACCAGGTCGGGATCAAGGCGATCCGCCACCCCATCCGCGTCGCAGAACGCTCAGGCGGCGTCCAGCACACCATCGCGACGTTCAACATGTACGTCGGCCTGCCGCACCAGTTCAAGGGCACGCACATGTCGCGCTTCGTCGAGATCCTCAATGCGCACGAGCGCGAGATCTCCGTTGAAACGTTCCAGCTGATGCTGGACGAAATGGTCGAGCGCCTGGAGGCCCAGTCAGGCCACATCGAGATGACGTTTCCGTACTTCGTCAACAAGGCCGCGCCGATTTCGAAAGTCAAGAGCCTGATGGACTACGAAGTGACTTTCGTCGGGGAGATCGACAAGGGCGAGAAGTGCTTCAAGATGAAAGTCGTCGTCCCCGTGACGAGCCTTTGCCCGTGCTCCAAGCGCATTTCGGACTACGGCGCGCACAACCAGCGCTCGCACGTCACCCTCACCGCACGCACCAAGGGATTCGTGTGGATCGAAGAGCTGGTCGACTACGCCGAGAAGCACGCCTCGAGCGAGCTGTACGGCCTGCTCAAGCGCCCCGACGAGAAATTCGTCACCGAGCGCGCCTACGACAACCCCAAGTTCGTCGAGGACATGGTGCGCGACGTGGCCGCGATCCTGAACCTGGACGAGCGCATCCTGTCGTACGTGGTCGAGTCGGAGAACTTCGAGTCGATCCACAATCACTCGGCGTACGCGCGGATCGCCCGCAACTTCTGAGCCGCCGCGCTCGCGGCGGAGCGTCATTCGTCGCCGCCGGGCGGCATT
>DATHJM010000282.1:0-15774 GCA_035489775.1 Burkholderiales bacterium | reverse complement strand
GCCAACATCGAATGGGCTGAAGCCACCCTCGACAAGTGGCTGAGCGATCCAGTGCAGCTTGTACCAGGTACCAGCATGACCTTTCCCGGGTTGAAGGGAAGCAAGGATCGCCAGGACGTGATCGCCTATCTGCGCGCGGTTTCCGAAGGGAAAGCACCGAGCGCCGAACCGCGCCGCGGCGGCATGATGATGCAGTCGGGGAGGGCTGACCTGAAAAAAGCGCCGCCTGCCGGACAGGTCGTGTCCATCAGCCGCTGCGGCGACACCTACACGGTGAAAACTGCGGATGGCAAGACGAACAAGGTCTGGGAGTTCAACTTGCGCTTCAAGACCGATTCGAGCGAAAACGGGCCGCTTCCCGGTAAGCCGGTCATCGTCGGCGCCGGCATGCAGGGAGATCGCGCCTCCGTCATCTTTGCCCGGTCGGCGGAAATAAGCGCCTTCATCAAGCAATCGTGTGAGTGACGTGGCTTGACTTGAGTTGTAGTAGACTTGCGCGCGATGCTGCCCGTAACGTCGGCCGTGCCGAACCGCACTCTGCGTCACCTGCTTCTCGCAGCCGCGCTGGTCTTCGCGCAGCAGGCGGCACAGCTGCACGCGCTGTCGCACGTGCAGCACGACATGGCGAAGGCCGAGCGCAGCGGCAAGTGCGTCCCGCCCGTCAGCCATCCCGCGGAGCAGTGCATTGCGTTTCACGCGGTCGACAGCGTACTGGCGGCCCTTGCGCCCGCGATCGATTCGCCCCGGGTCGCGCTGCCGGCGATAGCGTCCTTCGCTCTTCCACTTCCCTTCGCCCCGCGGATCGAATTCGATTCGCGCGCTCCTCCCTTCCTCTCCTAGTTCCGTAGCCTAGGAACCGCTTCGCTTTTCGCGAAGCAACTGTATTCGCGGGCGCTTCAGGCGCATCGCGATCGCACAACTTGGAGAGACAACATGTACAGAAAGGCAACCATGGCGCTCGCCGTCGCGGCGGCGCTGGGCTTGTCCCGCGTCGCAACGGCGCAGACGCAAGACGACGTGAGGGCTCTGCGCGAGCAGGTCAGGCAGCTCGACAGACGCGTGACGGACGCTGAGCAAGCGGTGATTCAGGCCTCGAGCCGCCCCGCCAGTGAAAGCGCGATGAACCCGGCCGTTTCGGTGATCCTGAACGGCATCTATTCGAATCTTTCGCAGGATCCGAACGCATTCAGGATCAATGGATTTGTGCCGACGCTGGGCGAAGTGGGGCCGGGAGTGCGCGGCCTGAGCCTGGGAGAATCGGAGCTCGCCCTTGCGGCGAACATCGACCATCACTTCCGCGGAACGCTGATCGCGTCGATATCGCCCGAAAATGGCATCGGCGTGGAGGAGGGCTACATCCAGACCCTGTCCTTGTCCTATGGATTCACCGTCAAGGCCGGGCGGTTTTTCTCCGGCGTGGGTTACCAGAACCAGATTCACGCGCATGCCTGGGACTTCACCGACGCGCCGCTTGCAAACAAGGTGTTCCTCGGCAACCAGCTGAACGAGGACGGCGTGCAGCTTAAATGGGTAGCTCCGACTCCTTTCTATTGGGACGTCGGCGTCGAAGCCGGTCGGGGGCGCCAGTTTCCCGCGGGGCCGGCGGGGGGACGCAACAAGAACGGCGTCAGCTCGGGCAACGTCTTCACGCACGTCGGCGGCGACTTCGGAACGGGCACCGCGTGGCAGACCGGGGTCTCGTACCTGAGCACCTCCCCCCAAGATCGCACCTTTGACGATTCAGCCGGGACGACCAACACCTTCACGGGCCAAAGCCGTCTTTGGGTGTTGGACGGAATCCTGAAATGGGCGCCGAACTTCAACCCGACTTACACCAACTTCAAGCTGCAGGGCGAATACTTCCGGCGCAAGGAAGATGGTGATCTCACCTCCGGTACTGCGGCGCAGACGGGTGGATTCGTGTCCGTGCAGTCGGGCTGGTATCTCCAAGGCGTATATCAGTTCGTCCCGATGTGGCGGGTCGGCTATCGATATGACAGGCTAAATTCAGGCAACACCAGCTTTTCGGCTCCTCTCAACGCAGCGGATTTCCCGATCCTTGCCGCGTACAACCCGACACGGCACACAGTGATGGTCGATTGGAGCCCGAGCGAGTTCAGTCGCATCCGCCTGCAGGCCGCGAGCGACAAGTCGCGCAGCGACGTGACCGACAACCAGATCTTCCTGCAGTACATCGTGAGTCTGGGCGCCCACGGCGCCCACAAATTCTAGGGTGACGAACATGAAAACGATTCTGAGATTTGTTGTTGCATTGAGCTCGGCGTTCGCCGTGCTGCCGGCAGCAGCGGCGCTCAACGTCTTTGCCTGCGAGCCTGAATGGGGCGCGCTGGCGCAGGAGCTGGGGGGAGACAAGGTGTCGGTCTATTCGGCGACGACCGCGCTGCAGGATGCGCACCGGATCGAGGCGCGCCCCAGCCTCATTGCGCGAATCCGTTCCGCCGATCTGCTGGTCTGTTCCGGCTCGGAACTGGAGATCGGCTGGATTCCGCTGCTGCTCACGCAAAGCGGGAACAGAAAGGTCCAGCTCGGCAATCCGGGTTACTTCGAAGCTTCGCAGTACGTCGTCAAGCTGGAAATCCCGAAAGTCATCGACCGCTCCCTGGGGGACCTGCATCCCGGCGGCAATCCGCACGTCCACACCGATCCGCGAAATATCGCCAGGATCGCTCAAGCGCTCGGTGAACGCATGGCGCAGATCGACCCCGCGAATGCCGACGGCTATCGCTCGCGCGGCAAATCGTTTCTTGAGCGCTGGCAGGCGGCGACCGCGCGCTGGGAGCAGCAGGCGGCGCCGCTCAAGGGCGTGCCGATTGTTGTGTACCATAGGGACTTCTCGTATTTCATCAATTGGTCGGGGATGCGCGAAGCCGGAAGCCTCGAGCCGAAACCTGGCATTCCTCCCACTCCCTCGCATCTCGCTGAGCTGGTGGACAGGATGAAGAACCAACCTGCCAAGGTCATCGTCTATTCACCGTATAACAGTCCTCAAGCTGCGGAATTCCTTTCGGAACGCACGAAGATCCCCTCGGTGATGCTGCCCTTCACGGTCGGCGGGACGGACAAGGCGAAGGATCTGTTCGGCTTGTTCGACGATACGATCGCCCGGTTGCTCGCGAGCGTGAAATGACGCTCGACGCCGCGAGCCTCGGTATCCTGTGGCCCGCGTTCATCGCGGGCTTGCTGGTGACGGCCACTCATGTGCCCCTCGGGATGCAGGTGCTCGCGCGCGGCATCGTTTTCGTCGATCTCGCGGTGGCGCAAATCGCGGGAGTCGGCGTGATCCTCGCCGATTACCTCGGTTGGGAGCCGACGGGAGCCGCGGTGCAGATCGCAGCGCTCTCCGCCGCGCTCGGTTGCGCCATGATCCTGACATGGACCGAGCGCCGCTGGCCCGAGGTCCAAGAGGCCATTATCGGAGTGGTATTCGTTCTCGGTTCGAGCATTGCGATCCTGCTGCTCGCCCATAACCCGCGCGGCGGCGAAAACCTGAAGGAGTTGCTGATCGGGCAGATCCTCTGGGTGAACGCCTCGCATTTTCTGACTTACGCCGCGGTTTACGCCGTGGTGCTGGCCCTGTGGTTCGGCATGAGGGAGCGGCTCGGCCGGATCGGTTTCTACGTGTTGTTCGGTTGCACCGTGACCATATCGGTGCAGTTGGTCGGCCTCTATCTCGTGTTCGCCACGCTGGTCTTGCCGGCGCTATCGACCTACTACACGCGGAGCAGCCGTTATCTCAAGGCCTATTCCGTGGGCGTGCTCGGCTATGCCCTCGGTCTGCTCGGGTCCTTGTGGCTCGATCTTCCTTCCGGAGCGATGATCGTATGCACCATGGTTGCAGTCGGAGTGCTGGTGGCGTTTCTCCGGGGCCGGCGTTTAGTTGCTTGAACGGGAAGACTTCCTCGCGCGGGTTTCCGCGTTGCGTTGTATCGAGCAAAGTGATACAACGAAGCGGTCGGTTACGTCGCCAGTCAGATTCTCCGGGAGGCGGGTAGTTCCTCGTGGTCTTTTCACTATTCGGCAGGAAGAAGAAGACCGAAAATAAAGACAAGGCGGCGATCGCCCGGCAACCCGTAAAGCCTTCGCCGGAGAAATCCGCGACTTCCGTCGCGAGTCCGCAGACAGGCGAAGACTCGCTTGATTTCAGCGCCTACGTTCCTCCGCCGAATTCGGAGCCACGCGCCGAGGCAGTACCGGTCGTCCCGCCGGCCGCGCCAGCGGCTCCGGCGCAGCAGGAAGCGGCACCGTCAAGCCCCGTCGAAATGCCGGCTGCGGCGCCGGTGACACCGTCTTTGCCGACGGAGCGAAGCGCACACCCGTCCGGTCCGGACGCCGCTGCCGAAATCGGCGCGGCAGAAGTGGCCCTACCGATCATCGAGGAGGCGGCGACCCTGTTCGCAAACGGGCAGGACGAGCAGGCGCTGTCCGCGCTTTCGCGTTCGGTGCGTGAAGGGGAACCCGGGAATTCGGTGCCGCAGGCCTGGCTGATGCTCATTGATCTGTACCAGCATCTGGGCATGAGGGCGGAGTTCGAGGAAGCGGCGGTCAACTATGCGGTCACCTTCGAGGTTTCTCCGCCTTCCTGGGAATCTCAACCGGGAGCGGAGGCCGCGGATCAGGCTTTGATTCTCTCCGGGGAGCTGAGCGGGGCGAGTGAAACCCTCGCCAAGCAGTTGCAAGACCGGGCCGTAGCGAACAAGATGCTGGTCATCGACATGTCGCGAGCGACGCGCGTTGATCTTGTCACGGCCGGCCTTATGCTGAAGGTGCTATCGGCGCTCCGGGAGACCGGCACCACGATTCAGATTCGCGGCGCGAATGAGCTCATCCGTGCCTTGTTCGGGGTCACGGGCTTGGGCAAGGTCGCTCGCATTATTCCGCGCAAAATAGCTTGATCGACGGCACCCCGGCCCCATCTTCCCAAACTCGGACATGGAACAATTCCACGGAACCACCATCATGTCGGCCCGTCGCGACGGGAAGGTCGCGTTGGGCGGCGACGGCCAGGTCACGCTCGGCAATGTCGTGGTGAAAGCGAGCGCGCGCAAGGTGCGGCGCCTGTACCACGACCGGATCCTCGCAGGCTTCGCCGGGGGGACGGCCGATGCGTTTGCGCTGTTCGAGCGTTTCGAGGCGAAGCTCGAAAAGCACCAGGGAAATCTGCTTCGCTCGGCCGTGGAGCTCGCCAAGGACTGGCGTACCGATCGGATGCTGCGGCGCCTGGAGGCGATGCTCGCCGTGGCAGACCGCGAATCTTCGCTGATCATCACCGGCACGGGCGATGTCATTGAGCCGGAGTTGGGATTGATCGCAATCGGCTCGGGAGGCCCTTACGCGCAGGCGGCTGCGCGTGCGCTACTCGAAAATACCCAGCTCGACGCGGAGGCCGTCGTTCGCAAGGCGCTTTCGATCGCCGCTGAACTGTGCATCTACACCAATCAACAGATCGTCGTCGAAACTCTGGACTAGAGCGGCAGGGGTCCGGGGCCTCGTAGAATCTCCGGCTTCCCCGCTCCCGGCCTCCCTTCCCCATGTCTTCCATGACTCCCCAGGAAATCGTCCACGAGCTGGACAAGCACATCGTCGGCCAGACTCGCGCAAAGCGCGCCGTAGCGATCGCCCTCAGAAACCGCTGGCGCCGGCAGCAGGTTGCCGAGCCCCTGCGGCAGGAGATCACGCCCAAGAACATCCTCATGATCGGGCCGACGGGGGTCGGCAAGACCGAGATCGCACGGCGCCTCGCGCGGCTCGCGGATGCGCCCTTCATCAAGGTCGAAGCGACGAAGTTCACCGAGGTCGGCTATGTCGGCCGCGACGTCGATACGATCGTTCGCGACCTGGTCGAGATCTCGATCAAGGACACTCGCGAAGCGGCGACCAAGAAAGTGCGACGCAGAGCCGAGGATTCGGCCGAGGAGCGGGTGCTCGACGTCCTGCTGCCGCTGCCCCGCCGCACGAGCCCCGTCGGGGCGGACGAAGCCGAATCGCCGGGGAATGCTGCCGGCGAAGAGGAATCGGCCACACGTCAGAAGTTCCGCAAGAAACTGCGCGAGGGCGAGCTCGACGACAGGGAGGTCGAAATCGAAGTGTCTGCGCCGCAGGCGCACATGGAGATATTCGCCCCGCCCGGGATGGAGGACCTGACGCAGCAGATCCAGGGCATGTTTCAGAATCTCGGCGGCGGCAGGAAAAAATTGCGGCGGATGAAGATCCGCGAAGCGATGAAGATGCTCACCGACGAGGAAGCGGCTCGCCTTGTCAACGAGGAGGATCTGCGTGCCAAGGCGCTCGCCAACGTCGAGCAGAACGGCATCGTCTTTCTGGACGAGATCGACAAGATCGCGACCCGCGGGGAGACGGCCGGCCCTGACGTTTCGCGCCAGGGCGTGCAGCGGGATCTGCTCCCCCTCGTGGAAGGCACCACCGTCTCCACCAAGTACGGAATGGTGAAAACCGACCACATACTCTTCATCGCGAGCGGAGCGTTCCATCTTTCCAAGCCCTCGGACCTGATTCCGGAGCTGCAGGGTCGCCTTCCCATTCGCGTCGAGCTCGATTCGCTTTCGGTGGAGGACTTCGAGAGGATCCTCACGTCTACCGACGCGTGCCTCACCCGCCAGTACCAGGCGCTGCTCGCCACGGAGGAGGTCGAAATCTCTTTCTTACCGGACGGGATCCGGCGTCTTGCCGAGATCGCCTGGGCGGTGAATCAAAAGACCGAGAACATCGGCGCCCGGCGCCTGTACACGGTGATGGAGAAGCTGCTCGAGGAGATTTCGTTCGAGGCGGGCAAACGCGGCAAGGAGACCTTCAGGATCGACGCCCCTTTCGTCGATGCGAAACTCAAGGAGCTTGCGCAGAGCGAGGACCTCGCACGGTACGTGCTGTGAGGGTTTTGAAGATGCGGACGATCACAAGAGCGTTCCTCGGGTTGGCACTGCTTGCCGCCGCCGCAGCCGCGCATGGACAGGTCCAGGCCCGGGCCGCGTGGGTGCGCGGGACCGTGGACGGCCAGACGACGGCCGGAGCCTACATGGAGCTCACGAGCGATCGGGGCGCAAGCCTTCTCGGAGCGGAAAGCCCGGCCGCCGGCAGCGCCGAAATCCACGAGATGAAGATGGAAGGCAACGTGATGCGGATGCGCGCGGTGCCGAAGCTGGACCTTCCCCCGGGCAAGACCGTCGAGCTGAAGCCGGGCGGCCATCACATGATGCTGGTGGACCTGAAACGGCCGCTTAAAAAGGGAGACCTCGTGCCCATCCGGCTCAGGATCGAGCTGCGCGACAAGACAATCAAGACGATTCAGGTCGTAGCCGAAGTCAGGGGCCTCTCCGGCCGCGACTAAGGGCCGATGCGTCGCGCTTGGCGGCTCTGGTCCGCTTCGATCGATTCTTTGAGACAGCGGGGGCAGTAACAGCCCGAACCGGGGGCCGGAGCGGGCAGGGCTGGAAATCCCTCGCACCAGCAATGCTCGCGATCTGCCCGAGCTCCGCATTCGAACGAGTCGCCGCAACGCGCGCACCGGCCGGGTTGCTGCGCATCCCGCGACCCACGGGCTGACGGCCTCACTGTTTTCGGAATCATCCGGGGGCTGGAGGGCACGAACCTCATTAAGTAGGGACGGTGGCGCTCCAGTTCAAGAGGAATCGAAACAATCTAGCCGCTTCGCGCAGGCATCGCAAGCGCGCTTGAAATCGCCGGCACGGTGCCCATATTTACGTCACGTCGGGCTCTTGCCCGGACTGAACAACAGGAGAGAACCATGGCAAACATTACTCGTTACGACCCGTTTGGCGATCTGGTCGACGATATTTTCAGAGGTTTTGTCGTCGGGCCGGTCGGATTTGAAGCGGCGGCTCCCGTGCGCCGCATGAAGGTCGATGTAGCCGAGCAGAACGGTGAATACAAGGTGGTCGCCGAACTGCCGGGAGTGAAGAAGGAAGACATCAAGGTAAACATCGACGGCGACCAGGTGTCGATCACTGCCGAGTCGCGCGCCGAGCGCGAAGAAAAAGACGGCGAACGCGTGCTGCACAGCGAGCGCATCTTCGGCACGGTATCGCGCGCTTTCCGGCTGAACCAGGAAATCGACGAAGCCCGCGCCAGCGCCAGGTACGCGGACGGCGTGCTCGAACTGACGCTCCCCAAGAAGGCGACGGCAGCCGCGAAGCAGCTCACGATCCAGTAAAACGCGAGCGCGGCGACTCGTTCATCCCGCAGCTCCACTTTGAGAAGGCGGCCTCCCAGGCCGCCTTTTCTTTTCTTTTTTCCCGCGCTCAAAGGTACAATCGGCGCTCAGCATGCGCATGCCGATGAGCAACCCCGACCTGACTCCGGCTCACAAGGCCAATGTCCTCGCCGAGGCGCTGCCTTACATCAAGCGCTTTCACGGCAAGACCATCGTCGTCAAGTACGGCGGTAACGCAATGATCGAGGAGCAACTCAAGCGCAGCTTTGCCCACGATGTCGTGCTGCTGAGGCTCGTCGGGATGAACCCGGTGATCGTGCACGGCGGCGGCCCCCAGATCGATCAGCAGCTGGCACGGATGGGCAAGAAGGGCGAATTCATCCAGGGCATGCGGGTCACGGACCCCGAGACGATGGATGTGGTCGAGATGGTGCTGGGCGGTCAGGTCAACAAGGAGGTGGTGACGCTCATCAACCAGGCAGGCGGCAAGGCGGTCGGCCTCACGGGCCAGGACGGGGCTTTCGTTCACGCGAAAAAGATGCTGCTCTCCGACAAGAACAACGCCGGCGGAAAGATCGACATCGGCCAGGTCGGCGAAATCGCCTCGATCGACCCGAAAGTGATCTGGGCGCTCGAGGAAGGCGGTTTCATCCCGGTCGTCGCGCCCATCGGCGTTGGCGGGGACGGGCAGTCCTACAACATCAACGCCGACCTCGTCGCGGGGAAACTCGCAGAAGTCCTCAAGGCCGAAAAGCTCGTCGTGCTTACGAATACTCCAGGGGTGCTCGACAAGAACGGCAAGCTTTTGACCGGACTTACACCGAAAAAAATCGACGCTCTCGTGGCGGACGGAACGCTTTCCGGCGGTATGCTTCCCAAGATCAGCTCGGCGCTCGACGCTGCGAGAAACGGGGTCAAGAGCGTGCACATCATCGACGGTCGCGTCGCGCACGCGCTGCTCCTGGAAATTCTCACCGATGAAGGCGTGGGGACGCTGATCCGCTCGAAGTGACGGGGCGTACTGGAGAGGGCCTGAAAAGTCGCCCCGGAAGCCGCTAGCAAGCACTTACCCGGAGTCATACAATAGGCATCCGCCGACTGTCTGGGAGGATGCCATGCCCGTTGCCAAACCCGGCGCTCGCCGCCTGCAGATCCTGCAAGTGCTGGCGCGGATGCTCGAAAGCCCGAAGGGGGAGAGAGTGACCACCGCGGCTTTGGCCAAGGAGCTGGACGTGTCCGAAGCCGCGCTTTACCGGCACTTCGCGAGCAAAGCCCAGATGTTCGAGGGTCTGATCGAATTCATCGAGCAGACGCTGTTCGGCCTTGTGAACAAGATCGCCGCGGAAGAGGAGAACGGGCTGAAGCAGATCGAGTCGATCCTTTCCTCGCTGCTCAACTTCGCCGAGAAGAATCCGGGCATGACGCGCGTGCTGATCGGAGACGCGCTCGTCAACGAGGACGAGCGGCTTCAGGTCCGGATCAACCAGCTGCACGACCGCCTCGAAGCGACCCTCAAGCAATGCCTGCGCGTGGCTGCGACGCAAAGGCGCGATGCGCCGGGCGACGCCGCGCAAGCCTCGCAGCAGGCCGACCCCGGTCCTCAGGCCAACCTCCTGCTTTGCTACGTCATCGGGCGCTGGCAGCAATACGCCAAGAGCGGCTTCAAGAGACTGCCTTCGGAGTTATGGGAGAAGCAATGGCCGCTTCTGGTCCGGATCTAAGCCGTCACCGTGGCGCATATCGGGCAGGCCGGGTCCTTGGCTAGCTTGACCGTTCGCCACTGCATCGCGAGCGCGTCAAGGATCAGCAAGCGCCCCTTCAGGGTTTCGCCGGCTCCCGCGAGCAGCTTCAGCGCTTCCGCCGCCTGCACGGCGCCGATAATCCCGGTTAGCGGGGCAAACACGCCCATTACCGCGCAGCGCACTTCCTCGAGCTCCGCGTTCTCCGGGAACAGGCAGTGATAGCAGGGACTGAGATCGTCTCTCAAGTCAAAGACGCTCACCTGGCCGTCGAATCGCACCGCCGCGCCCGAGACGAGCGGCTTGCGGTGCCGCACGCATGCGCGATTCACCGCGTGACGTGTCGCGAAATTATCCGAGCAGTCGAGAACCACACTGCTCGAAGCGACCAGCGGGTCTAGACCCTCGCCCTGCAGGCGCTGCTGCAGGGGAACGACCTTTACTTCCGGGTTGATCTTTCTCAGCGCCTCGCGCCCGGACGCAGCCTTGGGTCTGCCTATCGATTCGGTGGTGTGAAGGATCTGGCGCTGCAGATTGGTAAGGTCCACCGCGTCGCCGTCGGCGAGAGTAATCGTCCCGACGCCTGCTGCCGCGAGATACAGAGCAGCGGGTGAACCGAGCCCACCCGCGCCGATGACCAGCGCCGACGACGCGAGCAGTTTCTCCTGTCCCTCGACTCCGATCTCAGGAAGCAGAATGTGGCGCGAATACCGCAGGAGTTGTTCGTCATTCATAAGTGGACACGATGCCCGCGGGATGAACCGCGCTTCGCGTCGGTTCCATCCCGCGGAGACAAGGCGGCGCCGGAGGCGTCCGCCTTATCAATTCTTGGTTGCTGCGGGCGGTGCGCTTTGCGCGGTGGTGAGCGGCACGCCCTTCAGGAACTTGACCGCCTCCTGGAACTGGAAGTCCTTTTCCGAGGCGAACTCGAGCGGCGCCGAGGGCTTTTCTTCAGCATCGGTCGACGGTTTTGTGCCGGTCCGCTGCGCTTTTTCGGACTGAATCTCCTTGTCCTGGTCGTTGAGGAGATGCTTTTCCAGATCCGCTTCGCGCAAGCGTCCCGTGGTGGGCGACGTGGGATCCTCGATCACGACGTCGGGCACGATGCCTTTGGCCTGGATCGAGCGTCCGCTCGGCGTGTAGTAGCGCGCGGTGGTCAGTTTGATTGCGGTGTTGTTGCCGAGCGGCAGGATCGTCTGCACCGAGCCCTTGCCGAATGTCGGCGTGCCCAGTACCGTCGCTCGCTTGTGGTCCTGCAGCGCGCCCGCGACGATTTCCGACGCCGAAGCCGATCCGCCGTTGACCAGCACCACCATCGGCACGGTCTTCACCGCCGCAGGCAGGTTCTTCAGATAATCCTCGCGGTTGCCCCGAAGATAATCCTCCGGTGCGGCGATGAACTTGCGCTTGGCGTCTTCGGTGCGGCCGTCGGTCGATACCACCGCCACCCCGCGCGGCAGGAACGCCGCGGAGACGCCCACCGCGCCGTTCAGGAGTCCGCCCGGATCGTTGCGCAAATCCAGAATCAGGCCCTTCAGCGGCCCGTTCTTGTAGAGCCCCTCGAGGTGTTTTACGAGATTTTCCCCGGTGTGCTCCTGGAACTGGGAGACGCGAACCCACCCGTAGCCGGGTTCGATCAGCTTGGACTTCACGCTCTGCACGCGAATGATGTCGCGGGTGAGAGTGACCTCGAAGGGCTTCGGCTCGCCCTTCCTCAGGATGGTGAGCCGTATGGTCGTTTTCGGCTTGCCGCGCATGCGCTTGACCGCATCGTTCAGGCTCATACCCTTGACCGAGGTGTCGTCGATCTTGATGATGAAATCCCCGGGCTTCAAGCCGGCTCGAAATGCCGGCGTGTCCTCGATGGGCGACACCACCTTGACGAACCCTTCTTCCATGCCGACCTCGATGCCGAGGCCGCCGAATTGGCCCTGGGTGCCCACCTGAAGCTCGCGGAACGCGTCCTGGTCCAGGTAAGCCGAGTGCGGATCGAGTCCGGTAAGCATGCCGCTGATCGCTTCCGTGATGAGCTTCTTGTCCTCCACGGGTTCGACGTAGCTCGATTTGATCGCGCCGAACACTTCGGCGAAGGCGCGCAGTTCGTCCACCGGGAGCGGGAAGCGTGCCGCCTCGCGCTGGGCTACCGCGGAGAAGTTCAGGCTGAGCAGGACCCCAGCCAGCACGCCGACCAGCACCAGGCTGGCCTGTCTGACCTGGGTCATCATGATGTTCGGTCCAGGGCTTTTCGCCGGCCGCTTGGAATCGTTATCGGTCACTTCAAGGACACCCAACGCATAGGATCAAAGGCTTTCCCTTCATGTCGAACCTCAAAGTATAAACCCGATTCCATGTTGCCGCCGCTTGCTCCGACGGTCGCCACCGCGTCCCCCGTGCGCACCCGCTCGCCGACCTGCTTGAGCACCGATTCGTTGTTGCCGTAGATGGTGAGATAGGCCTTGCCGTGGTCGATTATGAGCAGGTTTCCGAAGCCGCGCAGCCAGTCGGCGAACACGACCCGTCCCGATGCGACCGCCCGCACCTCCTGCCCCGAAGGCGAGCGAATGAACAAGCCCTTCCACGGGGGCCCGCCGCTGGGGCGCTGGGCGCCGAAGCGGTTCGTGAGCACGCCCCTGATCGGCAGCCGCAGTCCGCGCTTGAGCCCCGACAAGGCCCCTTCCGCACCGCCGGGCTCCGGAACTCTCTCGTTGCGAAGGAGCGGCGTGGCCGCAATCACTCTGCCGAGCTCCTCGATGAGCCGCGACAACCGGGACTCGTCACGCTCGAGGTGCTGGACCTCGCGGCGCTGCGTGCGCAATTGGCTGGACACGCGCGCAAGTACTCTGCGGTGCTCCGCCTGCTGTTTGATGAGCGCGGCGCGCTCCGTGCGTCGCGCCGATTCGATGGCGGCGATCTCCGCGTTCCTCTCCCGGGTGGCGGTCTCGAGCTCTCTCAGCCGCGCAAGGCTGGAGCGCAGGTCTCCGATGAACTCCGCCTGCGCGCGGGAAACATAGCCGTAGTAATGAAGCTCGCGCGCGATGCGGCCGGGGTCCTCGCCCGAGAATAGAAGTTTCAGGGCGCTTTGTTCTCCGTTGAGATAACGCAGGGTGAGCAGCCTCCCGAGGCTTTCCCTGCGCGAGGCTATTTCCGTCTCGAGCGCCTGGCCGCGCCGCAGCAGCGTATTGAGGTCGCCCTGCGCCGTTGCGCGTCTGGTCCCCAAAGCGCGAAGCGCGCGGCCGGCCCCGGATATCGCGCGCTCGGAGTCCCGCAGCTGGTCGCGCGCCTCCGTGCGGCTTTCTTCGGCCTCCGCGATTTTCGCTCGCAGCCCTTCTATACGCGCTCGCAGGGCATCGAGCTTTTCCGCTTCGCTCTGGGCGAACGCCAGGAATGGCATAACGAGGAGCGCCACCCCGATCCGGCGGGCCGCGCGGGCGATGTCGGAGCGGCGAAGCGGTATCATCCCGACCCTTCACCTCCGGGCGATCGCCCCGCTCTTCGCCCGCGGGTCAATTTCTCGCCCTGGCCTGGTCGGCAACCGCCCGGGCTCGCGCTTCCGCTTCGGCCGGATCTCCAAGATAGTAATGCCGCATCGGCCGCAATCCCGGGTCGAGCTCGTAGACCAGCGGAATCCCCGTGGGGATGTTCACGTCCACGATTTCGGTGTCGCTTATGCTGTCGAGGTACTTGACCAGGGCCCGAAGGCTGTTGCCGTGGGCGACCACAATGACTTTGCGGCCCCGAAGCACCTCGGGCGCAATCGTGGCGTTCCAGTACGGAAGGAATCGCGCGACGGTGTCTTTGAGGCACTCGGTGAGCGGCAGCTCGGATTCGGCAAGACCTGCGTAGCGCGGGTCTCCCCTGGGGTGGCGGGGATCGCCGCGCTCCAGCGGAGGGGGCGGCACGTCGTAGCTGCGCCGCCAGAGAAGCACCTGATCGTCGCCGAACTTTGCGGCCATTTCGGCCTTGTTCAGTCCCTGCAGCGCGCCGTAGTGACGCTCGTTCAGGCGCCAGGAGTGGTGCACCGGGATCCACATCAGGTCCATGCTCTCCAGCGTCAGCCACAGCGTCTTGATGGCGCGTTTCAGCACTGAAGTGTACGCGCAATCGAAGGCGAAGCCGGCCTCCTTGAGGACCTCTCCGGAGCGCCTCGCTTCCTCCACACCGCGTTGCGTGAGGTCCACGTCAGTCCAGCCGGTGAAGCGGTTTTCCATGTTCCAGACCGATTCACCGTGGCGCAACAGAACGACTTTATGCATATATGGGCATTCTCAACGCGGCGCTCGTTCGCGCCGCAAGAAAGCATTTTATAATGAGGCCCTATGGAAATTCGAGGGCAGGGCGTGCAGCGCGAACCCCGGGACATTTTCGAGCTGCTCGGCCGCAAGGAGCAGATCGAGCGGATGGCCCTCGCAATGCGGGCCATCGCGCATCCTCTGCGGCTGAAGATCCTGTGCGTTCTGGGTGAGCATGAGTTGAGCGTGCAGGACATCGTCGAAGCGGTCGGGACTTCGCAGAGCAACGTCTCGCAACACCTTGCGATCCTCCGGGAAAAAAGCATCCTCAGCCCGAGAAAGAATGCCAATCACGTGTATTATTCCGTGAGCGACCAGCGCACGCTGCATCTTATCGCTACCATGCGCGAAGTGTTGTGCGGCAGTCCGCCGAGATCGTGACATGGCGGAAGTCATTCTGAAATTCGTCACCGACAACATATTTCTCGTCGCGGTGGCGTTCGTAAGCGGCGCGATGCTGGTCTGGCCCGCGGTGCGCCGCGCAGGGGCCGGCGCTTCGGTCTCGACCCTTCAGGCGACCTTGCTGATAAACCAGCAGAACGCTCTCGTTCTGGATGTGCGTGAGGCGGTCGAGTACGAAAAAGGGCACATGCTGAACGCGCGCAACATCGCCATCGGGGAGATCGACGCGCGCGCCGCCGAAATCGAGAAGTACAAGGCAAAGCCGGTGATCATCGTGTGCGACAACGACAACCGCTCGGGCAGGGCCGCGACGGTGCTGCGCAAGCTGGGTTTCGAGCAGGTATTCACGCTGAGCGGCGGGATCGGGGCCTGGCGGCAAGCGGGGCTGCCCCTGGAGAAGTAGGTGGCGAAGATTCGAATGTACTCGACCGCCGCCTGCCCGTTCTGCCTGCGTGCTGAAATGCTCCTGAATTCAAAAGGGGTCACCTGGATCGAGAAAATACGCGTCGATCTCGATCCGCGCCAGCGAGAGGAAATGACGAACAGGACCGGCCGGCGCACGGTGCCGCAGATTTACATCGGTGATACGCACGTGGGCGGATTCGAGGAACTTGCGGCGCTCGAACACGCCGGAAAGCTCGATTCGTTGCTCGCGGCCTAGCCTCCGCGCGCCTTTTCAATTCTATCGGAGCCCCGATGAGCGAAGTGCAGCAGCCGACGTTCGGCATCGAGAAAATCTACGTGAAGGATCTGTCCCTCGAAGTCCCGGGCGGGCCGCAGACGTTCATGCAGGCCGAGCAACCGCAGCTCGAAGTTCAGATCACGCAGCAGTCGCAGCGCGTAAACGAGGTCCTGTTCGAGGTGACTCTGGTCATCACGGTGAGCGCGAAACTCGGCGACAAGACCCTGTTCCTGGTGGAAGCCTCGCAGGCGGGCGTGTTCCAGATCCGCAACGTCCCCGATTCGGAGCTCGCCCCGGTGCTCGGAATCCTCTGCCCGAACGCTTTGTTCCCCTATGCGCGCGAAACCGTCTCCGATCTCATCACCCGCGCCGGTTTTCCCCCGGTGCTGCTCGCACCCGTGAATTTCGAGGCGCTCTTTCAGCAGCAGCGCGCCGCCGAAAGCGCCGCGCAGCCGG
>DATHJM010000281.1:0-5626 GCA_035489775.1 Burkholderiales bacterium | reverse complement strand
GACGAATCATACCGGGCGCCTTGAGCGTTGTTGAGCATTCGCTCTCATGGTAGGGTGCGGCATGTCTCGCCCGCCGGAACGCATCGCCGAGAGATCCGGGGCAGCCCCCGCTCCCGCGCGACGCGTGCCTGCGGCTCACCTGAAGCGTTTCACCGCCGAAACCCTGCTCGCGGCCGGCTTGCCCGCCATGGATGCCGCCACCTGCGCCGAGCTGATGGTGCGCGCCGACCTCCAGGGCGCCGACGGCCACGGAATTTTCCGCCTGCCGCAGTACGTGCGCCGCATCAAGGGCGGCGCGGTCAACGTCAAGCCGAAGGTCAAGGTCGCGCGCGAGGCGGCGGGAATGGCGCTCGTCGACGGCGACAACGGCATGGGGCACGTGGTGATGAGCTTCGCCGCGAAGACCGCGATCGAGAAAGCAAAGACCGCGGGCGCGGCCTGGGTCGGCGTGACTCGCAGCAACCACGCGGGTCCGGCGTCGCTGTACGCCGCGATGCCGCTCGAGCACGACATGGTGGGGCTGTATCTCGCGGTCGGAAACGCCAACCACATGGCGCCCTGGGGCGGGATCGATCTCCTGCTTTCGACCAATCCGATCGCGGTGGCGGTGCCCGGAAACGAAGCGCCCATCGTCCTCGACATGGCGACGACCGTCGCCGCCTACGGAAAAGTGAAGACCGCGGTGCAGCGCGGGGAAGCCCTGCCCGAGGGCTGGATGATCGATCATCAGGGCAGGCCGCTCACCGATCCGAAGCGCGCCGATGAGGGCCTGCTGGTCCCGATCGGCGGCTACAAGGGCTACGGGCTTGCGCTCGTGTTCGGGCTGCTCGCGGGCACGTTGAACGGCGCGGCGATGGGGAGCGAAACCGTCGACTTCAACGCCGACGATGTGACGCCCACCAACACCGGCCACGCGATCGTCGCGATCTCCATCGCAGCGTTCGGCGAGGTGGACGATTTCAAGCGCCGCGTGGACAAGCTCGCGCGCGAGATCCGCAGGTCCAGGCCCATGCCGGGCGTCGCGCGCATCTGGCTGCCCGGCGAGCAGAGCCGCGCGAAGTTCGAGGAGCGCTCCAGGCTCGGCATCCCGATCCCGGAGCCCTTGCGCGCGAGCCTGGACAAGCTCGCGGCGGAACTGAAAATAAAGGCTCTCGAGCCCTGAGAGCGCGTCGCGGTCAGTCGTAACCCGCGACGACTATCGCGCCACCCACCGGTTGCAGGATGACCGCGTTGGCGGAGGCAACCGTGCTCGGGCCCGAGGCAGCGCGGCTCACGATGCCACCGGCCCCGAACCCGGAATCCAGGCTGCCGTCCCCGTTGTAGCGCAGCAAGGCGAGGCGGTCGCCGGCGCCGGCGTTGGAATTTCCCGCCACGACGATCTTGTTGTCCGCCTGCAAGGCGACCGCAAAGCCGTTGTCGAACTGGCTGACGTCGGTCGTGACGAACCCGTTTCCGCCGGCGAAAGTCGGGTCGAGGGCGCCAACGTTGTCATAGCGCAGCACGGCGATATCGGAAGTGCCGGCGAAAGGATTCGCGAAAGCGTTCCCCACCACGACGATTTTCCCGTCCGCCTGCAGCGCGACCGCGTTGGCGTAGTTGCTGCCCAGGCCAGCACCGGTGGTAGTGACGATTCCGTCTCCGCCAAAGGTGGTGTCGAGCGTACCGGCCGCGTTGTAGCGCAGCAGGGCAACGTCCCAGACGTTGTTGGCGACGCTCCCTGCCAGGCCGGCCGCGACGATTTTGCCGTCTGTCTGAACGGCGAGCGCAGCGGCGTCGGCATCGAGCGAGAAGATCGGCGTAATGACGGTCCCGCCGCTGCCGAATGTGGCATCCAGCACGCCGCCCGTGGTGTACTGCGCGAGCGCGATCATGTACTTCCCGGTGATTCTCGAGTGCCCCGCGATAAGGATGTTGGTCCCGCTCAGCGCGATCGCTTCGGCACCGGTATCGCTGCCGTTCGGAATTGCCGTCATCGCGTACCCCAGCGTCCCGCCGAAGCTCGCCGTGTCGAGCGTGCCGGGCGTGCCGGTGCTGATATTGGTGTGGTAACGCAGCAGCAAAAGGCCGGATCCAGTCGAGGTGGAGAAGCGTCCGGCGACCAGGAGCTTGCCGTCGGTTTGCAGGGTCGCGGCGAAAGCGCACACGTCGGTCGAAGGCAGGCTCGTAACCGTGGTCCCGCCGCTGCCGAAAGTGGGGTCCAGAGTGCCGTCCGTGTTATAGCGAATCACGGCGATGCCTGAATTCGCCGGGGTGGTGTTTCCCACCGCGATGATCTTGCCGTCCGCCTGCAGAACGACCGCAAAAGCAAGATCGTTGCGGGAGGGATTGACGTCGGTGGTCACCAGGCCGCCGCTCCCGCCCGTGAGACTGGTGTCGGGCGTGCCGTCGCTCGCGTTGAATCTCAGCATCGCGACCGCGGTCTGCCCCACGGAGGATGTCGTCGTCTTTCCGCCGCAGGCGGTCAGAGCGGCGCACACGAGCAGGACCGGCAAGGCCGGTCCCGGGCACCATGAGATTTTCAGGTTCATATGCGTTCCTTTTTCCAGGCACAAGCTTAGTGCAAACCGGATGCCTGCGTGCATTACAATTTGTAACCGACTTGGCCTCGACTACGGAGCGGCGACATGGGCACACCCATACAAACGGTGCTGATTTACGGCTACGGCGTCATGGGGCGCGGCGTCGCGAAGACCTTCGCCGACGCGGGCTTCGCCACCCTGGTGAAAAGCAGCCGCACGGGAAAGCTCGAAGGGCTGCCCGCGAAGGCGAGCGCGGTCGAGCAGCTGCCGAAGGAGGCCCCGGACCTGGTCATCGAGTTCGTTCCCGAGGATGTGCGCATCAAGCAGGCGGTCTACGCGGAAATCGAGGCGGCGTATCCGGGCGACGCGCCGCTGATTGCCTCCGGGACCTCGGGACTCGACCTGGTCGAGCTGGCGCGCAGGATGAAACGCCCGGAGCGCTTTCTCGGCGTGCATTACTTCATGCCCGCCGATACCGCGCCCGTCGTCGAAGTGATGGCGGGACTCGCGACCTCCCGCTCCGACGTCGACCGCGTTGCCGATGCGCTCAGGCGCACCGGCAAGGAACCTGTGGTGCTCTACAAGCCCATCGTCGGATTTCTCGTCAACCGACTTCAGCACGCGATCCTGCACGAAGCCTATTACCTGATCGAGGCGTGCGTCGCTTCCGTGGAAGACATCGACCACGCCGCGCGGCGGATGCTCGCGCCGCGCATGTGCCTGAACGGCCTCATCCAGCAAAAGGACATCAGCGGCCTCAAGATCCACGCCGACGCCCAGGAGTCCATCGTGCCCAAGCTGTTCCACAACGCGGTCCCCAATCCCATGCTCCAGACGATGGTCGCCCTCGGCCGCACCGGACTCTCGGCGGGCAAAGGCTTCTACGACTGGAGCGGCTGCGACGTGGAAGGCGTGCGCAAACAGGCTTCGAGCCAGCTCGCCAAGCTGCTCGAATTCCTGCGGAGCGGAATCGGCCCGCCGGCGCCTAGGACGCAGCCGAAAGTCCTGCCGCAGCGCTAGTACGGAAGCCCCACGTAGTTTTCGGCGAGCGAGGTCATCGCCGCGCGCGAGCCGACGAGGTGCTCGAGCTCGGCGGCCTGGATTTTTTCTCCGAAGGCACCGTTGTCCGGAAAGCGGTGCAGGAGGTTGGTCATCCACCACGAGAAACGCTCCGCCTGCCAGACGCGCCGCAGCGCGCGCTCCGAATAGGCGTCCAGCCCGGCGGTCTTGCGCGTCGCGTAGTACTCGGTGAGGCCCGCCGAGAGATAGTGAATGTCGCTCGCGGCGAGGTTCAGGCCCTTCGCGCCGGTGGGCGGAACGATGTGCCCGGCGTCGCCGGCGAGAAACAGCCTGCCGAAGCGCATCGGCTCCGCGACGAAGCTGCGCAGCGGCGCGATGCTCTTCTCCAGCGACGGGCCGGTGACGAGCTTCTCCGCGGTGCGCTCGTCCAGGCGCGAGCGAAGCTCGTCCCAGAAGCGCTGGTCGGGCCACTGGTCCGCGTCTTCCGCGAGCGAGCACTGCAGGTAGTAGCGGCTGCGCGTGTGCGAGCGCATGCTGCAAAGCGCGAAGCCGCGCTCGTGGTTTACATAGATCAGCTCGTCGGAAACGGGGCGGGTCTCCGAAAGCACGCCCAGCCAGCCGAAGGGATACACGCGCTCGTAGTTCCGGATCGCCGAGGGGGGCACGCTTTTGCGGCAAACGCCGTGGAAGCCGTCGCAGCCCGCGATGAAATCGCAACGGACTTCATGCTCGCGCCCGTCCTTGCGATAGCGCACCGCGGGCCGGTCCGTGTCGAATCCATGGACGCTCACCTCGTCCGCCTCGTAGACCGTCTTCGCGCCGGCCGCCTCGCGCGCATCCATCAGATCCTTCGTCACCTCGGTCTGTCCGTAGACCACGACCTTCCTGCCGCCGGTCAGGCTCGACAGATCCACGCGGTGGCGCGCTCCGGCGAACAGAATGTCGAATCCCGAGTGCACCAGCCCCTCGGCGCGCAGCCTCTCGCCGACCCCGGCGCGATCCAGCATCTCGACCATCCCCTGCTCCAGCACGCCGGCGCGCACGCGGCCGAGCACGTACTGCGCGCTGCGGTGCTCGAGGACGATGGTGTCGATTCCGGCCAGATGCAGCAGCTGCCCGAGCAGCAGCCCGGACGGTCCCGAACCGATGACGGCTACCTGTACGCGCACGGCGAGCCTACTTGCCCAGGTACTCCTTGACGGTCTCCCACGCGATTTCCTGAAGGAAACCCGCGGTTTTCGCATCCAGCCCGCCGTAGTAAGGAAGGCCTGCCGGAGACTTGCCGTACAGCGACGCATAGATGGTTGCCGCCCCCAGATACGACCCGGCAAGGCTGGGGTGCCGCTTGTCCGGGTCGTACAGATTGACCTGCGGGTTGCGTGCGATCGCCTTCGCGAAGGCGAGGCCCGCCGGGATCACCAATGCGTCGTTCGCATTTCCGGCAATCGTGTACTGCTCGGCAAGCTGCGCGGTCATTTCCGGAGCGTCGGCATAGGCCCAGGTCATGAACAACACCGGCCTCGCGCCGTTCTTCACCGCGGTCTGGCTGTGCTTTCGCGCGTACTCATGGAAAGGGGCCTTCAACTGCGGATGAATCGGGCACTGGCTGCAGTCGTTCATGATCACGACATCGAAGGGCTTGTCGAACTTGTTGAAGACGACCTTGTTGTCGGCAGTGAAAGAATAGGAAGCCATGCCCCCGGGCTTGAAATACGACTCGACGTCATGCCAGTTGAGGCCCGAGCCGCTGATCGTCACCGACGTGCTCCGATACTGGCCGCGGTTCTGCGGATCGGCCGCGGCGACCAGCCCGCCGACGTAGCGGTGCATGCTGTTGTTGAAATAGAAAAAGCTGTTGCCGACGTAGAGAATCGTCTTGGGATTCACGATCCCCGCGTCTTTCATCTTCGGGCTCGTCTGCGCGAACGCGTGGCCGCCGCAGGATAATGCGAGGATCAGGGAAACGAGCGCTGGCGCGCTGCGGGCGCTCGGGAGTTTGTTGGTCATCGGTCTGTCTCCGTCGGTGGTGAAACCATAAAGATGAGTGAGGATCACCCTGTGCCCGAGTACGCGGGGCGACCGCCGCC
>DATHJM010000280.1:0-4312 GCA_035489775.1 Burkholderiales bacterium | reverse complement strand
GAGGCGAGCTCGCCACATAGCGCGGAATTTGGAGCTTCTCGCCGTTGCCCTTGATCGGCTCCTGCTGCAGACCGGCATCGAGCGAAATGGCCACCGGGCCGTAAGGCGGCGTCATCGCGATCTTGTAGGCGCGCACGAACGACTGCGAGAAATGCTGCAGCGACACCGGCGTGTCGTCCCACTTGGTGAAGTCGCGTATCAGCGCGTTGATGTCCTGCGCGGCGTGGAAGGTCGGCACGCCCGGCGGCCGGGTCGCGGCGTCGAGGTCGTTGCCGCCGACGACGATCACCGGGACGCGGTCGCACCACGCGTTGTAGATGCCCATGGTGGCGTGCTGCAGGCCGACCGTGCCGTGGCACAGCGTCATCAGCGGCTTGCCGGCGACCTTGAAGTAGCCGTGCGCCATGCCGACGGCTGACTCCTCGTGCATGCAGGTGAGGAACTCCGGCATCTTGTTGCCGCCGTAGTTGATCAGCGACTCGTGGATGGCGCGGTAGCTGGAAGCGCAGTTCGCCGGCAGGTACTTGATGTCGAGCGTCTTGATCACGTCGACCATGAAGTCCGACCCGGGGATGCCTTTGACGCGCGCCAGCTCCCGCGGAGTTCCGGTCTCGGCCTCGGCGGCCTTTCCCGAAGGCGGCAGGGCGGAAGGCGCGCGCGGGGCGGGCGCTTCGGCGGCGCGCGCCGCGGGCGGCGCCGTGATCGTGGAAGCGGCGGTCGCGGCGCCGGCGGCGACGACCCCGGTGAGAAATTTGCGGCGGCCGGCCTTCGGGCCCGTATCCTTGCGTGCCATGGCGTTCTCCTCCTCGAGGCTCTAACCCCGGCGAGGATTCTAATCCACGCCGGACCGGTTTTCAGAGGCGCCTAGAGCTTCACGCTCTCGTCGGCGACGACGCGCTGCACCGCCGGGCGCTTGGCCATGCGGTCCTTGAGCGCGGTGTAGTTCTTCAGCTCCGCAACGGGCAGCTCGCGCCTCACGCCCCAGGTGTAGAACACGAAAGCATAGGGATCGAGCACCGAGTATTTGTCGGAAAGCCACTCGCGTCCCGCGTACATCGCGTCGATCTGCTTCAGGTATTCGTGGAAGGTCTTCTTGCCCATCGCCTGGATGCCGGGGAAGGCCGCCTTGTCCTCGGTGTAGCGCTCGGGCCGGCTGATGTGGGCGTGCGCGGGATGCACGCTCGTGGCGAAGAAGCCGACGATGGAAAGCGCCTGCGCTTCCTTGAGCGGATCGGTCGGCCACATTCCGAAGCGCTTGCCGAGGAAAGGCAGGATGGCCGTGTTCTCCGCGAGCGGCGAGCCGTCGCCCAGCTTCAGCGCGGGAACGCGGCCCAGCGGATGGATTTTCAGATACTCCGCGGTCTTCTGCTCGCCCTTGGACAGGTCCATGCGCTGGGGCTGGTACTTCTCGCCGCTCTCCTCGAGGACGATGTGGGACGCCATCGAACAGGCGCCGGGGGCGTAGAAAAGCGTCAGCATGCAGCTGCTCCCTGTGGTCGTTCTTGCGCGCCGCTCAATTGCTCGCGAGCCAGGCGCGAGCCGCGGCGGTTTCCGGCCGCTGCTCGCCCTTGCCCGCCATTTCGACCAGGCGGCCGAAATGCTGCTTCGCCTTCACCTTGTCGCCCGCCTGCGATGCGGCGAGACCCGCGCCGTAGTAGCCGCGGAAGCGCTTCGGCTCGCGCATCTGCGAGGCCTCGTACTCCTTGAGCGCTTCCGCCGGGCGCTTGAGCTCGAGCAGCATGTCGCCGAGCAGCTCGCGCGCCGGAACGAGCCGCGCCGGCGTGACGATGTGCTTCTCGGTCTTGTCCTCCAGGTCGGCGGCGCGGCGCATCGTCTCCAGCGCCTCGCCCTCCTTCTTCTGCGCGAGCGACGCCCATGCGAGCGACGAGAGCCGCATCACCTCGACCTCGCCGGCCCAGTAGGCGTTCTTCGCCACCTTCAGCTCCTCGCCCAGCGCCGCGATGCGCTCGGCCTCCTTCTGCGCGGAAGCGCCGTCTCCGCTGCGCGCCGCGCCGAGCGAGCGCGCGAAATGCGTCATCGCCTCCGGGAACGAAAATTTGTCCGCCGCAGGCTGCAGCTGCGCCGCCGCGTTCCAGTCGCCGCGCTCGAGCGCGTAGCGCGCGGGCATCGCCGCGAGCGCGTAAGGGGCGATGAAGCGCGACTGATCCCCCTTCACCTCGCGCGCCTCTTCGACCGCCCTGCGCGCGTCGCTGTCGCGCGCCACCTGCAGATAGGCGTACGTCATGTAGTCGAGCGCGTGCATCGCCTCATGCAGGTCGTTGCCCTTCTTCGCGATGTCGGCCGAGCGGCGGTTGGTGGACGCGGAATCGTTCCATTCCCCCACCCGCGTGAAGATGTGCGAAGGCATGTGCAGCGCGTGCGGCGCGTCGGGGGCGATCTGCGCGTAGCGGCGCGCGGCCGGGACGCCCTTCTGCGCGATCGGCGGCGCGTCGTAGCTGTGGATGAGGTAGTGAGCGACGCCCGGATGGTCGGGGTGCCGCGTGAATTGCGTCTCCAGGATTCCGGCGGCCTTGAGGTAGGCGGAAAAAGTCTGCTCGGACTGCAGCTGCGTCCCCGCGAGATAAAGCGCGTAGAAGATCTGCGCCTCGTCGTCCTGCGGATACTTCGCGGCGAGCCCCTCGTACGCCCTGGCGCGCGACACCTGGCGCTCGCGCTCGGACCGGTTCGCGAAGTTGTCGTAGTAGGCGGCGACCGCCTCGAGATAGTCGCGCTCGCGCTGGGTCTTCGCCGCCATCTGGCGGCCCTTGTCGATCGCGCCTTGAGCCCGCGGCGCGTCCTTGGCCGAGGCGCCGGCGCCTGCGAGCGGATTCGACATCAGGATCGAAGCGAATCCCCAGGCCGCGATCACGCAGTTGTTGTCTTCCGCGGCGACCTCCTGGAAGGCGTTTTCCGCCGCCGAGTAGTAGAACGAGTGCAGCATGGCGATGCCGCGCAGCAGCTTCTCCTGCACCTCGGGGCTGCAGGAGTTCTGAAACTGGACCTTGCCGACCTGCTCGGGGGCCTTGCCCGGGGTTTGGGCACAGCCGGTTGCAGCGAGCAAAGCCGAAAGCAGAACGGCACGTGCTAGGGGGCTCGTCATGGTGTTCCTCCTGGGGTTGAGGCGGAACAGATTACTACCTTCGGCGAAACTGCGCGAGCGGCAGTAACGCCGGTCCTTCAGCCGGCCCGGCCGGGTGCCCCAAGCAGGCGGGAGAGCTGCACGTGCGCGACCAGCGCGTCGGGGACGGCTTCGATGATTTCCCGGTAGGGAGCCGTGAACCCGCTGTTTCCCTCGAAGCGCACCAGCTTGCGCAGCTTGTCGATCACGCCGCGCATCTCCGCGCTCACGTCCGTGTTTTTGTCGTCCCCCTTGTCCACCGCGGCGAGCTCGTCCAAGCGCGCGATCAGCGCCGATAGCACCCGCAGCCATTCGAAAGACGCATCCTGGAGCACGAGCTCCAGGAGCTCGCCCCGCGATTCGACGCGGCCGTTGTCGCGCTCGTAGCGGATTCGCTGGGCATCCAGCAGCGCCCTGTGGAGCTGCAGCAGCGCGGGCCGCAGCTTGTCGAGGTTGGAGGTATCGGTGGTCATGGCGTTCTCATTTGTCGGAACAGGGCAAATGGGGGCGAACCCCGGGATTTCCACCCCGGCCGCGCCCCTTGCGCTATGCTTGGCGCTCCATGGTGCGCAACCTGCTCATCGTCTGGCTCATCAACGCGTTGGCGCTGCTCGCCCTTCCCTACGTCGTGCCCTCGGTGCAGGTGGACAGCTTCTACACCGCGCTTATCGCGGCGCTGGTGCTGGGTTTCGTCAATACGCTGATCCGGCCGTTCGTCCTGCTGCTCACCCTGCCCGCCACCGTCCTCACGCTGGGCCTTTTCATCTTCGTGATCAACGGGCTCCTGTTCTGGTTCGTCGCGTCCTTCGTGAAGGGATTCAGCGTCGGCGGGTTCTGGTCCGCGGTTCTCGGCGCCATCGTCTACGCGCTTATCTCCTGGGCGGCGAGCGCTCTGGTGTTCGGCCCCCCGCGCGTCGTCGTGATGCGGCACGACAGCGACCGCTAGCGAAACTTCGCGAGCTCCGGCGTCGAATCAGCGCCGGTACATGTATCCCAGGTACGCGCCGCCGAACTGTGAATTGTCCGGCTTGGTGCTCGTTCCGTTGTAGGACTGGCGGCTGTAGTCGACGGTGAACGTGATGTTGTGGCGCTTCGCGATCGGCAAGGCGTACCCCGCTCCGACCAGAAGTCCGAACCCGTTGGTGCGATTGGAGGTCGTGCCGTTGTTGATCAGGATGTTCGACGGCCCGGCGC
>DATHJM010000279.1:0-3947 GCA_035489775.1 Burkholderiales bacterium | reverse complement strand
TGATGATGTGCTGCTTGCCTTGCGCCATGCGGAACTCCGACACCACCCTGCCGCAGAGCTCGCGTAGATTCGTCGGGCCGAGGTTCAGCCTGAGCACGCCCGACTCGGCGCGGCCCAAGGTGAGCACGTCGTCGATCATCTCGCTCATGCGTTTTGCGCTGCCCTGGATGGTCCGCAGGAGGTTGACCTTCTCGGCCGGGCTCAGGCTCTCGGAGTAATGCTCGAGCAGCTCGGCCGATGACAGCATGGTTGCGAGCGGCGTGCGGAACTCGTGCGAAGCGGTCGAGACGAATTTGGACTTCATCTCGGAGAGCTCCTTTTCGCGCTGCATCGCGGCGAGCAGCTCGACCTCCGCGCGCTTGCGATCTTCGATATCGACGTTGACGCCGGTCATGCGCAGCGCGCGGCCGCCCGCGTCGCGTTCGACCACTCTACCCCGGCTCAGGCTCCACACCCAGCCTCCGGCAAGGGTCCGGATGCGGTGCTCGGCCACATACTCGGACCCTCCGCCGTTCAGGCAATTGCTCAGGGCCTGCTTTACCTTCGGAAGATCATCGGGGTGCACCATTTGCGCCAGTTCGTCCAGGGCCAGGGCGCTGGTTTCCTTACCCACTCTCAGGATGATTGCCCAGCTGCCGCCCAGGAAAACGTTGGTCCTGCGCGCGTCCCAGTCCCAGATGAGGATATTGGCCGCCTGCAGCGCGAGGTCCAGGCGCTCCTTGGCTTCCTTGACCTGCTCGAGCAGACGTTCGTTTTCCTGGCCGAAGCGAAGCGTCTCGATGAGCGCCCGGTTGGCGGACAGATAGAGCGCCAGGAGCACCGCGGAGAAGACCAGAATCAGGATCCCGGCGGAGGTGTTGAATGCGCCGCCTTGCGAAAACAGCAGGCCGATCAAGGGCGCGAAAATCGGCACGATCAGGCAGGCGAACGACTTGGGGCTTGGAGCGAGCGCCGGGGGCAATCCCATCGCGACGCTGCCGATGAGGAACGGAAGGAGAATTTCGTGAAACTGGCCGCGCTCCGGGTAGAGCAGCATCACCGTCAGGCCCCAGGCGGTGCCGACTACCGCGCTCGTCAGGCAGAAAAAACCCTCCCAGCGCGCAGCGCCTTCCGGCCCGGGCTGGCGCAGGCGGTAAGCGCGCTTGAGGGCGATACGCACCAGGCTCGCCAGCACCAGCCAGATCAGCCAGGCAAAGAGCAGCTTGTCGCTGATGTAGCCCCAAAGGGCAAATGCCGCGATGGCGGAAGTGAGAAGTATGGCGGGGACGTCGTTTCCCGACAGGCGGTAAAGGAGCGAGACTCGCTGCGGCAGGAATTCAGCCGAGGACAAGGCACCGATGGAGGCGCGCGGCGTGGTCACGTTTTCGATTCTTGTGAGTGATGAGGAGCGAGTCGTCAATTCTGGCACGGTTTAGCAAGCGCTGCCGTTTCCCGAGCAGGATGCGCACCCAGCTGCCGAAAGTTCGATGGGGCAGGAGGAATCACGTTATACTTTTGCGGTTCGGTGCAGAGCGGGACCGGCGCGAGCCGGTCCCGCTCTGCACGTCTGGCCCATAAATGAGCCCGCCGCCGTGCCCGTCGCCCCCTCCGCCCTGCTTGCATTAGCTGACGGCACCGTTTTTCGAGGCACGTCCGCCGGGGCTGCCGGTCTTGCCTCCGGGGAGGTGGTTTTCAATACCGCCATTACCGGATATCAGGAGATCCTCAGCGATCCATCGTATTGCCGCCAAATCGTCACGCTGACCCATCCGCACATCGGCAATACCGGGACCAACCGGGAGGACATGGAGTCGGCAAAAGTGTTTGCGGCGGGGCTGGTGGTTCGGGATCTATCCCCCGCGGTTTCGAGCTGGCGGGCCGAGGGAGGGCTCTCCGATTTTCTCGCGGCGAACAAGGTGGTCGCCATCGCGGGCATCGATACGAGGCGCCTCACCCGCATCCTGCGCGAAAAAGGCGCCCAGAACGGCGCCGTGCTCGCGGGTTCCGACGACGCGGACCGGGCGCTGGAAGCGGCTCGAACCTTTCCCGGGCTTGCGGGAATGGATTTGGCCAAGGTCGTGACGACCGGCAAGCCTTACGAATGGTCGGAAGGGGCGTGGCGGCCAGGCGGCGGGTTCGGCAAGGGCGCCGGTTCGCGCTTTCACGTCGTCGCGTACGACTACGGCGTAAAGCACAACATACTGCGCATGCTCGTCGAGCGCGCCTGTCGGGTCACGGTACTTCCCGCGCAGACGCCGGCGGCGGAAGCCCTTGCGCTCAAGCCTGACGGGGTGTTCTTGTCGAACGGCCCGGGCGACCCGGAGCCGTGCGACTACGCCATCCGCGCGATCCGCGAAATCATCGACACCGGGACTCCGACGTTCGGAATCTGCCTCGGCCACCAGCTCATGGGGCTCGCCTCCGGGGCGAAGACCATGAAAATGAAGTTCGGGCATCACGGCGCCAACCACCCGGTGAAGGATCTGGAGAGCGGAACGGTCGTCATTACCAGCCAGAACCACGGCTTCGCAGTCGACCCGGACACGCTCCCCGCCAACCTGAAGACCACCCACATTTCGCTCTTCGACGGCAGCTTGCAGGGCTTCGCGCGCACCGACCGGCCGGCGTTCTGCTTTCAGGGGCATCCTGAAGCGAGCCCCGGGCCGCACGACATCGGGTACCTCTTCGATCGCTTCGCAAAGTTGATGCAGGAGCGCGGGCGTGCCTAAGCGCACCGACATCGAGAGCGTGCTCATCATCGGCGCAGGGCCGATTGTCATCGGCCAGGCCTGCGAGTTCGACTATTCCGGAGCGCAGGCCTGCAAGGCGCTGCGCGCCGAAGGCTACAAGGTGATCCTGGTGAATTCGAATCCGGCGACGATCATGACGGACCCGGAGATGGCCGATGTCACCTACATCGAGCCGGTGGCCTGGCAGATGCTCGAGGCCATCATCGCCCGGGAGCGGCCCGATACGCTGCTGCCGACGATGGGCGGCCAGACGGGGCTCAATTGCGCGCTGGACCTTGTCCGGCACGGCGTTCTGAAGAAGTACGGGGTCGAGATGATCGGCGCGAGCAGCGAGGCGATCGACAAGGCCGAGGACCGCGAAAAATTCAAGCAGGCCATGGCGAGGATAGGGCTTGCTTGCCCGCGCTCGACGCTCGCACACTCGCTGGAAGAGGCACTGCAGGTTCAGGCTGCGATCGGTTTTCCGGCCGTGATCCGTCCTTCGTTCACCCTCGGCGGGTCGGGCGGCGGCATCGCCTACAACCGCGAAGAATTCGTCGCCATCTGCGAGCGTGGACTGGAAGCCTCCCCCACGCACGAGCTGCTGATCGAGGAGTCGGTGATCGGCTGGAAGGAATTCGAGATGGAGGTCGTGCGCGACAGAAAAGACAACTGCATCATCGTTTGCTCGATCGAAAACCTCGACGCGATGGGGGTGCATACGGGCGACTCCATCACCGTGGCGCCCGCGCAGACCCTGACGGACAAGGAATACCAGATCATGCGCGACGCCTCGATCGCAGTGCTGCGGGAGATCGGCGTCGACACCGGCGGCTCGAACGTGCAATTCGCCGTCAACCCGAAAGACGGGCGCATGCTGGTGATCGAGATGAATCCGCGCGTTTCGCGCTCCTCCGCTCTCGCTTCCAAAGCGACCGGGTTCCCGATCGCCAAGGTGGCGGCGAAACTCGCAATCGGCTACACGCTCGATGAGCTGAGGAACGAGATCACCGGCGGCGCGACGCCCGTTTCGTTCGAGCCGAGCATAGACTACATCGTCACCAAGGTCCCGCGCTTCGCGTTCGAGAAATTCCCCCAGGCGAACGACAGGCTGACGACGCAGATGAAATCGGTGGGCGAGGTCATGGCGATCGGCCGCACCTTTCAGGAGTCGTTCCAGAAAGCGCTGCGCGGCCTCGAAGTCGGCGCCGACGGGCTCAATCAGCGAACGACCGACCG
>DATHJM010000278.1:0-29410 GCA_035489775.1 Burkholderiales bacterium | reverse complement strand
CAGCGATAGACCGACGGCAGCGTGGGGCCAAAGTTGCCGTGCTTCGGCGGAGTATCGGGGGTTTGCCACTCCAGCGTGGTGGCGTTCCAGGGGTTGCCGCCCGACGGTTTGCCTTTGAAATAGCTCCAGATCAGGTTGTACAAGAACACCAATTGCACGCCGCCCGTGATCAAGGCCGCGATGGTGATCCACTCGTTCAGGTAGTGCGCCGATGCGGGGATAAAGTCCGTGCCTGTAACTGCATAGTACCGGCGCGGCACACCCAAAAAGCCCAGGTAATGCATCGGCATATAGATGGCATAAGTCCCGAGGAAGGTGACCCAGAAGTGAAATTTGCCCAGGGTATCGTTCAGCATGCGCCCGGTGATCTTGGGGTACCAGTGGTAGATCGCCCCGAACACCACCATGATCGGCGCCACCGCCATCACCATATGGAAGTGCGCGACCACGAACATGGTGTCCGAAAGCGGCACGCTCACGGTCACGTTACCGAGGAACAGGCCCGTCAACCCGCCGTGTATGAACGCGAAGATGAACCCGATGGCAAACAGCATCGGGACGGTGAGGCGGATGTTGCCGTGCCACAGCGTCAGCACCCAGTTGTAGACCTTGAGGGCCGTGGGAATCGCAATGATCAGCGTAGTGGTGGCGAAAAAGAAGCCGAAATACGGGTTCATTCCGCTGACGTACATGTGGTGGGCCCACACCAGGAAACTCAAGCCCCCGATCGCCACAATCGCCCACACCATCATCCGATAGCCGAAGATGTTTTTTCTCGCATGGACACTGAGCAGGTCGGAGACGATGCCGAAGGCCGGCAGGGCGACGATGTAGACCTCGGGATGACCGAAGAACCAGAACAGGTGCTGAAACAACAGCGGATTGCCCCCCGTGTGTTCACTCTGTTGTCCCATCGAGACGAGGGCGGGCATGAAGAAACTCGTGCCCAGCGTCAGGTCCAGCAACATCATGATGGCGCTGACGAACAAGGCGGGAAAGGCCAACAGCGCCAGAACCGTGGCCGTGAAAATTCCCCATACCGTCAGGGGCAAACGCATCATCGTCATCCCACGCGTGCGCGCCTGCAACACCGTCACCACATAGTTCAAACCGCCCATGGTGAATCCGATGATGAACAAAGCCAGGGAAACGAGCATCAAGATGATTCCCCAGGTCGCCCCGGGCGTGCCCTGGGAGATTGCCTGGGGCGGGTACAACGTCCAGCCGGCGCCCGTGGGTCCGCCTGTGACGAAGAAACTCGCGATCAGCAACAACACGGCGCTTAGATAGACCCAGTAACTCACCATGTTGACGTAGGGGAAAACCATATCGCGGGCGCCGACCATCAGCGGGATGAGGTAGTTGCCAAATCCGCCCAGAAACAACGCGGTGAGCAGGTAGATGACCATGATCATGCCGTGCTGGGTGACAAACTGAAGGTAGTTGCTCGGGTTGATGAAGTGGAAGCTATTCGGAAAACCCAGTTGCAGCCGCATCAACCACGACAACACCAACGCCACCAGCCCGATCCCGATCGCGGTGATCGCGTACTGGATGGCGATGACTTTCGCGTCCTGGCTCCAGACGTACTTCCCCACCCAAGTTTTCGGATGATAGAGCTCCATCTCCTCGACTTCGGCAGGTGGGGCGAACGCCGATGCATCATGCGCAGCGTAATCCATGAAAATCTCCTCTTCGCTAATCGAGCCGGCCGGTCATTTTAGGGCATTGATGTAGGCAACGAGGTCATTGATTGCCTGATCGTCGGGCAGGATTTCGGACATCAATGCCATCTGGGGGCCGTACATGTCTTGCGGATGCGCGCCGCGAATACCCTGTTTGAAATTTTTCAATTGAGTGACCAGATACCAATCGCTCATACCCTTCAGCCCGGGGGCATTCATCGCCTGTGCGCCCCGCCCATTCGGACCGTGGCAGGTCCCACAGGTCGATATATAAAGGTTTTGGCCGCTGTTGGCACTGCCCTTCACCGTGGCCGGGGCGGGATTATCCGGCAGCGTCTTGATATAGGCGCTGACATTGTCGATGGCGGTGTCATCACCCAGCGTCGCCGCCATCGGCGCCATCATTTTGCCAAAAACATCCTTGTCATGCGTACCCCGGGCACCATTCTTGAAATATTTCAATTGCCGTTGCAGGTACCAGTCTCCCTGCCCGCTCAATTTCGGCGCATGCAGCGCAGGATTACCCTCCGCTTGCAAGCCATGGCAGGCAGAACACACTGCATAGAGTTGTTTGCCTGCGGCCGCATCGCCGGGTGCTCGCGCTGCGGTTTGGGCGAACGTCGGATGGCCAGCCAACCACGCCTGAAACGCGCGCTCTTCTTCCACTACGACTTTGCCACGCATGGCGAAGTGCGCGACGCCGCACAATTCGTTGCAGAGGAGGTCGAATTTCCCGGTTCGGGTGGGGGTGAGCCAGATATAGGTGACCAAGCCCGGCACCAGATCCATCTTGGCGCGGAACTGTGGCACAGCGAAGTTGTGCAGGACGTCTATGGAGCGAAGCAGCACCTTGACCGGCTTGCCGACGGGGAGATGCAACTCCGAGCCTGATATCAAGACGTCATCCCGTCCGTTGGGATCGTCGGGATTCATCCCAAACGGGTTTTTATCGCTGACGTGCCGGACATCGACGGTACCCAACTTGCCGTCTTTCCCCGGAAAGCGAAAGCCAAAAGACCATTGCCTGCCTACGACCTCGAGCACCGCCGCGTCTTTCGGGACCTCGACGAAATTCGCCCACACAAACAAGCCGGGAGCCAACATGGCGGCGACGCCCACTGCGGTCAATCCGACAAGCCACCCCTCCAGCTTTTTATTCTCGGGTTCGTACTTCGCTAGGCCCCCCTTCCGATGACGATAGCGGACCACGCAATAGGCCATGAACAAATTGACGGCGACGAAGACGAACCCCGTGACCCAGAAGGTGAGGTTGATCGTGTCGTCTATCGCGCCCCAGTTGGAGGCGATCTGCGTGAAGTACCACGGAGTCAGAAACTGAAACAGGACGGAGCCAACGACCAATAAAACCAATACGATTGCTACGACCATAACGGTGGCCCCGGTTGATTGGACAGAATTGGCAGGCGATGAATTGTAAACTACGGCCTTATATAATGTATTGTGAACCTATTGTCCACTCCAGATGAGCGCACGGGCATTCAGCCTGGACCCTGCGCAGGTGCGTCGCGCGTTCGAGCGTGCCGCCGCAGCGGGCGGCGACGCCGCGGTGCTCCAGCGGGAAGTCGAGCGGCGCATGTTCGAGCGGCTCGATTACATCCGCTTGCGGCCGCATCGCGTGCTCGATTCCGGCTGCGGCGTGGGCCACGGCCTGAAACTGCTGCGCCGGCGCTATCCCGAGGCGGATTTTCTGGGCGTGGACTTTGCGCCCGGCGTGCTCGGCGAGGCGAAACGGGGAGAGTCCCTTTTCGAGCGCGCCCGGCGCCTCGTCCGGCGCCTCGTGTCCGGATCCGGGCGCTCTTATCTGTGCGCGGATTTTGCGCGGCTGCCGCTTCGCGCCGCCAGCGTGGATATGGTGTGGTCGAATCTTGCGCTTGCCTGGGCGGGAGATCCGCTCGCGGCGCTGCGCGAGGTTCACCGCGTGCTCATCGCCGGCGGGCTGCTGATGTTCTCGAGCTACGGGCCCGACACGCTGAAGGAACTCAAAGCGGCTTTCGGCGCGGGCTCGGCAGCGCGTCATGTGCATTCTTTCGTCGACATGCACGACCTCGGCGACATGCTGGTCGCGAGCGGATTCGCCGCGCCTGTCATGGACATGGAAGTCATCACGCTGACCTACTCGGAGGTCCCGGCGCTCCTGCGCGACCTGAAAGCCTCCGGCGAGACCTGCGCGGCGCGCGATCGACAGCGCAGCCTCATGGGACGCCGTGCCTGGGAGCGCATGCTTGCCTCCTATGAGCGCGAGCGCAAGGAGGGCAGGCTGCCGGCGACAATCGAGGTGATCTACGGGCACGCTTGGAAAGGCGAGCCGCGTACGACCGTCGACGGAAGGCGGATCATAGAAGTAGAATTGGACGCGAAAAAATCGCGCTGAAGCCCGCGCTTTCGCTCTCGCCGTGATTTACCCGGGGTGCGAGAGGGCGCTCACGAGGACACGATGACGAACAGGAAGGTCAATGGAACCGGCGCTGTGCTCCTCGCGCTATCCGGGGCCGCGGAGGCGGCCTATCAGTGGAACTTGCCGGCCCCGGTGACGCGCGTCGCCAGCGAAATCTACAACCTGCACCTCGTCATGATGGGGATCATTCTGGTGATCTTCGTCGGCGTCTTCGGCGTGATGTTCTATTCGATCTACGCTCACCGCAAGTCCGTCGGCCACAAGGCCGAGCACTTCCACGAGAACATCACCGTCGAGATCATCTGGGCCATCATCCCGTTCCTGATCTTGATCGCCGTGGCCTGGCCGGCGACCAAGACGATCCTGAACCTCAAGGACACCGCCAGCCCCGACATCACCATCAAGGTAACCGGCTATCAGTGGAAGTGGGGCTACGACTACTTGAAGGGAGAGGGTGAGGGCATAGCGTTCCTTTCGAATCTCTCCACCCCGCAGGACCAGATCACGGGCAACGCGCCCAAGGGCGAGCATTATCTCCTCGAAGTGGACAACCGCATGGTCGTCCCGGTCAACAAGAAGGTGCGCGTGCTCATTACCGCCAGCGACGTCATTCACGCCTGGATGGTGCCGGCTTTCGGCGTGAAGCAGGACGCGATTCCCGGCTTCGTGCGCGATAGCTGGTTCAGGGCGGAAAAGGAAGGCATCTACCGCGGCCAGTGCGCGGAGCTTTGCGGCAAGGACCACGGCTTCATGCCGATCGTGGTCGAGGTCCTCTCGGCTGAGAAGTACACTGCCTGGGTCGCCGAGCAGAAAAAGAAGATCGCTGCCGCGGCAGACGATCCGAACAAGAAATGGAATCTCGCCGACCTGAAAGCCCGTGGCGAGAAGGTCTACGCGGTGAACTGCGTCACCTGCCATCAGGCGAACGGGCAGGGGGTCAAGGGAGCATTCCCGGCGCTTGACGGCTCCCAGCTCGCGAACGGTCCCCGGGGACGCCACATCGAGATAGTGCTGAACGGCAAGCGGGGCACGACGATGGCGGCGTTCGGCAAGCAACTCTCGGATACCGACATCGCCGCCGTCATCACCTACGAGCGAAACGCGTGGAGCAACAGGACCGGCGAAGTCATTCAACCGGGCGAGATCGGGTCGGCGCGGAAGTGACCTTGCCCCAAGCGAGCACTAGGAGCAGCCAATGAGCGCAGTCATCGATTCAGGCCACGCCCGCGACGAGCACGCGCAGGGCCCCTACGGGGGGATCATGCGCTGGATCACCACGACCAACCACAAGGACATCGGCACGCTCTATCTGTGGTTCAGTTTCACCATGTTTCTGGTGGGCGGCACGCTCGCGCTCGCCATCCGCGCCGAGCTGTTCCAGCCGGGTCTGCAGTTCTGGCATCCGGAGTTCTTCAACCAGCTCACCACGATGCACGGTCTCATCATGGTGTTCGGCGCGATCATGCCGGCCTTCGTCGGATTCGCCAACTGGCAGGTGCCGATGATGATCGGCGCGCCCGACATGGCCTTTGCGCGCCTGAACAACTGGAGCTTCTGGCTGCTGCCGGTGGGCGCGCTGCTGCTGGTGGGATCGTTCTTCGTGCCGGGTGGCGCGACCGCCGCCGGCTGGACCATCTACGCCCCGCTCTCCACGCAGATGGGGCCGGGGATGGATTTCGCGATCTTCGCGCTCCACATCATGGGCGCGTCCTCGATCATGGGCTCGATCAACATCATCACCACCATCCTCAACATGCGCGCGCCGGGGATGACGCTCATACGGATGCCGCTTTTCGTTTGGACTTGGCTCATCACCGCGTACCTCCTTATCGCGGTGATGCCGGTGCTGGCTGGCGCCATCACGATGCTGCTGGCCGACCGCCACTTCGGCACCTCCTTCTTCAACGCCGCGGGCGGCGGCGACCCGGTGATGTTCCAGCACATCTTCTGGTTCTTCGGCCACCCCGAGGTCTACATCATGATCCTGCCGGGCTTCGGCATCATCAGCCAGGTGATTCCGGCGTTTTCGAGGAAACCCCTGTTCGGCTATTCCTCGATGGTGTACGCGACCGCCTCGATCGCGATCCTCTCGTTCATCGTCTGGGCGCACCACATGTTCACCGTCGGCATGCCCACCGCAGGGATCCTGTTCTTCATGTACGCAACCGTGCTGATCGCGGTGCCCACCGGCGTCAAGGTGTTCAACTGGCTCACCACCATGTGGCGCGGCTCGATGAGCTTCGAGACGCCGATGCTGTTCGCGGTAGGCTTCATCTTCGTGTTCACCATGGGCGGGTTCACCGGCCTCATCCTCGCGATCATGCCGATCGACATCCAGTTGCAGGATACCTATTACGTCGTGGCGCATTTTCACTACGTGCTGGTCGCCGGGTCGCTGTTTTCGCTGTTCGCCGGATTCTATTTCTGGGTGCCGAAGTGGACGGGCCGCATGTACGACGAGACCCTCGGCAAATGGCACTTCTGGCTGTCGATGATCTTCTTCAACGTCACCTTCTTCCCGATGCACTTCCTCGGCCTCGCCGGCATGCCGCGCAGGATTCCGGACTACGCACTGCAGTTTGCGGAGTTCAACGAGATCGCCTCGATCGGCGCGTTCGGCTTCGGGCTGTCGCAGATCCTGTTTCTGTGGATCACCCTGAAGGTGACGGTGTTCGGGCGAGGCGAGAAGGCCGGCCAGCGGCCCTGGGAAGGGGCCGACACGCTCGAGTGGACGCATCTGCCTAGCCCCGCTCCCTACCACAGCTTCCACGAGCAGCCGGTGGTGGGATGACGCCTGAACGCGAGCGGCGGCGGAACAATCGCAGGACCGCGTGGGTGCTCGGCTCGATCGCGCTCGCCTTCTTTCTGGGGATCATGCTCAAATACGTCATGCTCAAATGACACAGCAGACCGAGAATCGCGGGAAGGCCAACCGGAAACTGATGAAAAAACTACTGGTGGTGGTGGCCGTGATGTTCGGCTTCGGCTTCGCGCTGGTTCCGTTCTACGAGAAGATCTGCGAGGTGACGGGCATCCGGAACGTGTTTCAGCCGGACGCTGTGGCGGCGCAGAACACCCAAGTGGACGCCACGCGCGAGATCTCTGTCGAATTCGACGCCAACACGCAACGCTTGCCCTGGACCTTCAAACCGCTCCAGGCTAGCGTGTCGGTGCACCCGGGCGAGGTGACGCGAGTCGTGTACGAGGTCAGGAACACGCTCGAACGCTCCGTGACCGGACAAGCCGTTCCGAGCTACGCCCCGCAGCAGGCGGCTCTCTACTTCAGGAAGATGGAATGCTTCTGCTTCCAGCAGCAGACGCTCGGCCCGGGCGAAGTTCGAAAGATGCCCGTGGTATTCGTGATCGATCCTAAGCTGCCGCCCGAGCTCAATACAGTCACGCTGTCCTACACCTTCTTCGAGGTGAACGGGGCGCGCGGGGGCGGGGGATGACGGCAATGGCGGGCGAGCCTACGCCGAAGTCCGCGTCGCCGCTGCAGGTCGCCAAAGCGGTGTTCTGGTCGTTTCTCGGCATAAGGAGGCGCGCCGAGCACGAGTCGGATGTGACGCAGCTGAAGCCGGCGCAGGTGATCATCGCCGGCCTCATAGGAGCCGCGATTTTGGTATTGAGCCTGGTCCTGCTGGTGAAGTTCATCGTCGGCAGGGCCGCGTAAGGAGAGGAGGGCAAGATGAGCGAACGCGCTCAGCACTACTACGTTCCGCGCCCGTCCCACTGGATGATCTTCGGATCGGCAGGCCTGTTTTGCATGGCAACGGGCGCCGCGGGCTGGCTCAACGGCTGGGAGCCCGGGCGCTACATCGTATTCGCCGGGCTCGCCATCCTCGTCTTCATGATGGTGCGCTGGTTCGGCGACGTGATCCGCGAGTCCGAGGCCGGCAAGTACAGGCGCTGGGAAGACGTGTCGTTCCGCTGGGGCATGAGCTGGTTCATCTTCTCGGAGGTGATGTTCTTCGGTGCGTTCTTCGGCGCGCTCTACTACGCGCGGCTGATCGCTGTGCCCGATCTAGGCAGCATCGACAACATGCTGCTGTGGCCGGATTTCGCGGACCAGTGGCCTACGGCCGGGCCGAATTTCAGGGATCCGTTTACGCCCATGGCCGCCTGGGGCCTCCCGGCGATCAATACGCTGCTGCTCCTCTCATCGGGAGTGACGGTCACGATCGCCCACTGGGCGCTGAAGGAGGGGAAGCGCGCACAGCTCGCGCTCTTCTTGTTCTTCACGGTAACGCTCGGCGTCACCTTCCTTTGCTTGCAGGCCTATGAATACGTCCATGCCTATTCCGATCTCAACCTGAAGCTCTCGACCGGCGTCTACGGCTCGACGTTCTTCATGCTCACCGGCTTCCACGGATTCCACGTGACCCTCGGCGCGCTCATGCTGACCGTGATTCTCGCCCGTTGTCTCGCCGGCCACTTCAAACCCGAAAACCATTTCGCGTTCGAAGCGGTCGCGTGGTACTGGCACTTCGTCGATGTCGTGTGGCTGGGTCTGTTCATTTTCGTGTACTGGCTCTAGGAAACCTGCGCGCCGCGTTCAACGTGCGGCCGCCTCAGCTGATCTTGCCCGGAATAAGGCCGAAGTAATAACCGGCCATGAGCAACAGGAACAGCGTCAGCGACAATCCGACGCGCAGCGCGAGCGCTTTCACGGTGCGCTTGGACTGGCCGCCGTCGCTCACCAGAAAAAACAGCGCCGAGCCTAGGCTCCCCAGAATCGCGACGAACAAGAGGATGACGACGATTTTCACGGCGCGGCGGGAACCTTCTGCGCCGAGTGTACTCCCTGTGAAATCATGATGGGAATCCGCATCGGCGGGCGGGCATTCCGTCCGGGGGTCGCGCCGGGCGTCGCCGCGGCGGCTTTCATTGCGCTTGCGATTTCGCTCGGCAACTGGCAGACGCGGCGCGCCCAAGAAAAACTCGAACTCGGCCGCCGCCTCGACGAAGGGGCCAAGGGTCCGGCGCTTTCGGTGCCTTCGTCGCGGCTGGACGCCTCCGCCCTCGAGCGCCGGCGCGTCAGCGCGCGCGGCCGCTTCGTCACGCGCGCCACGCTCTTCCTCGACAACAAGGTGCTGCACGGTGCTGCCGGCTATCACGTGCTCACGCCGCTCAAGCTCGAAGGCGGCGAGGAGCTCCACGTCCTCGTCAACCGTGGCTGGATCGCCGCAGGCGAGCGCTCCACGCTGCCTGCGGTCCCGACCCCGGAGAACGTGCAAACGATCGAGGGCATCGCGGTGACGCCGAGCCGGCGCTTCGTCGAGCTCGCTCCCGAAGCGGCTTCGGGTTCTTTGCGCCAGAACCTGGTGCCGGAGCGGGAGGAGGGGCGGCTCGGGCTCGGGCTTCAGCCTTTCGTGATCGAGCAGACCAGCGACGCGCAGGACGGTCTGGTCCGCGATTGGGAACGCCCCGACGCAGGCATCGAGCGGCATCGCGGCTACGCCCTGCAGTGGTACTCGTTCGCGGCGCTTGCCGCCATTCTCTATGTCGTTCTCAGCTTCAGGCGAGCCGATTCCTGACGCGACTGGGGACCGGCGTCGCGGCAGGCGCATCGCGCTTGTCATCCTTGCGCTTTGCGCCGCGCCCACCGTCGCGGCGTGGCTCGCCTACTTCGTATGGCAGCCGCAGTCGCGGCTGAACTACGGCGAGCTGATCGACGCCCGCGCCATTTCCGACCCCGAACTGCGGCGCTTGGACGGCAGCCCGTTCCGGCTCTCGCAGTTGCGCGGCAGATGGGTGCTGCTGCAGATCGATTCCGGCGCCTGCGCCGAAGGCTGCGGAAAAAAACTCCTTTACATGCGCCAGGTGCGCCTCGCGCAGGGCGAGGATGCCGAGCGAATCGAGCGAGTGTGGCTCCTCGCTGATACCGCGCTCCCCGATGCGGAGCACTTGCGCGACCACCGGGGCCTGCGCGTCGCGCGCGCGCCCGGCCCGCTCCTTGCGGAATTCCCCGCAGCGCGGAGCCCCTACTATCACATCTACCTCCTGGATCCGCTCGGCAACCTGATGCTGCGATTCCCGGGCGATCCCGATGCACAACGGATGGCGAAAGACCTCGCGCGGCTGCTCAGGGCATCGCGCGTCGGCTAGGGTCGCAAAGCGAGCGTGATAAAATTTCCCCTTATGCAGATGACTTCGACCGCCGGCCCCTTCCGCTTTCGCCAGTTCCTGAGTCTCACCAAACCACGCGTGGTGTCGCTCATCGTGTTCTGCGCGGTGATCGGCATGTTTCTATCCACGCCGGGCATGGTGCCGGCGAAACTCCTGCTCGCCGCGACCATCGGCATCTGGCTGGTGGCCGGAGCTGCGGCTGCGGTGAATTGCCTGGTCGAGCAGAAAATCGACGCCGTCATGAAGCGCACGCGGGCGAGGCCCCTGCCCCGCGGGGAGCTCACTTCGCTCCAGACTCTCGCGTTCGCAGGCGCGATCGGCGGCATCGGGCTGTGGACGCTGTACGCCTTCGTCAATCCGCTCACCATGTGGCTGACCTTTGCCACGTTCATCGGCTACGCGGTGATCTACACCGTCGTGCTCAAGCCGATGACGCCTCAGAACATCGTCATCGGCGGAGCCTCCGGGGCGATGCCGCCCGTTCTCGGCTGGGCCGCCGTCACCGGCGAAGTCGCCCCCGAGGCGCTGCTCCTGTTCCTTATCATTTTCGCGTGGACTCCGCCGCATTTCTGGGCGCTCGCGCTCTATCGCACAGAGGATTTCGCCAGGGCCGGGCTTCCCATGCTGCCGGTCACGCACGGGCATCGCTTCACGCGGCTGTACGTGCTGCTCTACACGCTTATTCTGTTCGCTTCGGCGTTGCTTCCATTCGCCTACGGGATGAGCGGCTGGATCTATCTCGCCGCCGCAGTCGTCTTGAACGGAGCATTCCTGGGTTACGCGGTGCGTCTTTACGTCAACTACAGCGATGCGCTCGCGCGGCGCACCTTCCGCTATTCGATCGCGTACCTCGCGGTGCTCTTCGCCGCGCTGCTCGTCGATCATTATTTTTTCGCGTGAGCGCTTACCTGCGGACATGGGTCGGGGTTGTCTTTGTCGCATGCGCGCTCGCCGGCTGCGGCGGGTCGGGCCCCTCGTTCAAGAACACGGATATCACGGGCGCCGATTACGGCAAGGATTTTGCGCTCACCGACCACACGGGCAAGACTCGCACGCTTGCCGATTTTCGCGGCAAGGCGGTGGTGATGTTCTTCGGCTACACCCGCTGCCCGGACGTATGCCCGACGACGCTTGCCGAGCTGAAGGCCGTGAAGGAGCAGCTCGGCGAGGACGGGAAGCGGCTGCAGGTGCTCTTCGTCACGGTCGACCCCGAGCGCGACACGCAAAAACTTCTCGCGAACTACGTACCGGCGTTCGACCCAAGTTTTATCGGGCTCTACGGCGATTCCGCCGCAACCGCCAAAGTCGCAAAAGACTTCAGGGTGTTCTATCAGAAGTCGCCGGGAAAGACGCCTGAAAGCTACACCGTTGATCACACTGCGGGCAGCTACGTGTTCGATCCGCAGGGCCGGCTGCGCCTGTTCGTGCGCCACGGCAACGCAGCCAACCTCGCTGCCGATGTCCGGGTCCTTTTGAACGCGTCCGGCTGAGAATCGAGCCGCCCTGGATCGTTTTCGGGGGCAAATAAAAAAGCCGCGGCTCGCCGCGGCTTCATGGCGATCGCCGACAGCGCGCTATGCCGCGGCGATCACGTTCTTCATTTTCGCAAGCGCTTTTGCCTCGATCTGGCGGATGCGCTCGGCGGAGACCTTGAACTCGGCGGCAAGCTCGTGCAGCGTCGCCGAGTCCTTTTCCCTCAACCAGCGCGCTTCGATGATGCGGCGGCTGCGCGCATCGAGACTCGTCAGTGCCGCCTCCAGACCGCGCGCCCGCAGAGTTTCGTCCTGCTTCGCCTCGGCGATCTCCGAGGGCTCCGGGGAGCGGTCGGCCAGATAGGCGATCGGGGCATACGGCTCGTCCTCGTCGCTTGCCGGCTCCAGCGAAATCTCCTGGCCCGCGAGCCGCATTTCCATTTCGGCAACCTCTTCGGGCTTGACGCGAAGCTGCGTGGCCATCGACCCGATTTCGCTCTGCGTCAGCGGGTCGAGCGTGGGCTTCATGCTGCGAAGGTTGAAGAACAGCTTTCGCTGCGCCTTGGTAGTGGCGACCTTCACCATGCGCCAGTTGCGCAGGACGAACTCGTGGATCTCGGCGCGGATCCAGTGGACCGCGAACGATACGAGCCGCACCCCGCGTTCCGGATCGAAGCGCTTGACCGCTTTCATCAGGCCGATGTTGCCTTCCTGGATCAAGTCTCCTTGCGGCAGTCCGTAACCCATGTAGCCGCGGGCGATGGCGACCACCAGGCGAAGGTGCGAAAGCACCAGTTGGCGAGCTGCTTCGACGTCATTCTCGTACCTGAATTTGCGCGCGAACTCGCGCTCCTCCTCGAACGAAAGGATCGGAAAACGATTCACGGCCTGGATGTAGCTTTCCAGGCTTCCTACGGGTACAGGCAATGTCATTGTGCGAGTCATTTGTATTTCCTCCGGCGCTGTTGCCAGAACGGCGATTTTAGCACTCACGCCTTTAGAGTGCTAAGAGCGGACCGGGTTCCCGGAGTCCGGCGCTTCTGGTGAACCCTCTTGAGGCAGGTTCGGACTCCGTCTAATTGCGGTCTGCTTCAAGTAAGTGTCTACTCACTGATAGGTAGGCACCTAGCCAGCCAAAGGCGACTGCAGCAGCCAGGGCAAAAATCATTTCGTTTGAGTTTGGCAGTCTCAGGCGAATGTCCGAACCATACAGGAGTGCGAGGTGCGCCAGGTCGCGATTCAAGACCGTGAGCCCGGAAAGCACGATCGCCAAGGCGGCGAGCCCTCCGAACAGGCCGAGCAGCGATCCGAGATAGAAGAAGGGCCGGCGGATGTAGGCGTGCGTTGCGCCGATCAGGCGGCACAGCTCGATCTCGTCGCGCTGCGTGAGGATCTGCAGGCGGATGGTGTTGAAGGTGACGGCCACGAGAGCGAGGCCGAGCAGTGCCGAGAGCAGGACCACCGCGGTCCGCCCCAGGCGCAATAACGCATCGAGGCGTTTCACCCACGCCGAGTCCGCCTGAACGTAGGCGACCTTCGGGAGGGACTTGAACTGGAATTCGAGCCGGTCCGCCAGGGCCGGATCGCTTCCGGAAAGCGTCACCACGAACGCGTCCGGCAGCGGATTTTGCGGCAGGCTCGCGATCGCATCTTCCATCCCGGCGGCGCGATTGAGTTCCACCAGCGCCGCCTCCCGGGAAACGAAACGCACGGCGCTCACGCCCCCGGCACCTTTCAGCCGCGCTTCGACGGCGGCGATGTCGGCCTTCGCGGCGTCCCTCGCCAGGAACACGGAGAGCTGGGGATCGACCGAAGCGTTGCGGGAGAAAGACTCGAGATTGCCCAGCACGCAATAAACCCCGAACGGGAGGGCGAGCGCGGCCCCGATCGCGAGCACGTTGAGCGTGGTGGCAAAGGGCGACCGAGCCAGGCGCGCAAGCGTCTGCGCGAGGCTCAAGCCATGATGCTGCAGCCAGACCCTCATTGGAGGAGCTTGCCGTGGTCGAGCGTCAAGACGCGTTTGCGGTACTTGCCGATCAATTGTCGATCGTGCGTGGCAACCAGCACGGTGACCCCGACCTGGTTGAAGGCGTTGAACATCTCCATGATCTCGTCCGCGTAAGCGGCGTCCAGACTGGCGGTGGGTTCATCGGCGAGGAGGATCGCCGGCCGGTTCACCACCGCGCGCGCAACGCACAGGCGCTGCTGCTCGCCGCCCGAGAGCGTGACGGGGTTGGCTTTTTCGCGCTGAAGGAGCCCGACCTTGTCGAGCGCGGCGCGTGCGCGTCGCGCCGCTTCGCGGTAGGGCTGCCCGGTCACGATCAACGGCAGCATGACGTTGTCGAATACGCTCCTGTCGAAGAGCAGCTTCTGCCCCTGAAACACGAGGCCCAGATTGCGCCGCAGGTAAGGGATCGCCGCCGGACGCAGGGCCGAAACGTTCTGGCCGTTGACGAGCACCGCGCCGCCGTTGGCGCGCTCGATGGCGGCGATCAGCTTGAGAAGCGTCGTCTTGCCGGCACCGGAGTGGCCGGTGAGGAACAGCATCTCGCCGGGCTCGACGGTGAAGCTGACCAGCCTGAGCGCGTCGAATCCCCCTGGATAGCGCTTGCTGACCTGGCGCAACGAGATGATGGCCACGCCGCCGGTCAATCCAGAAGCGCCGAAACGAACTCGCCGGCGGCGAACGGACGCAGATCGTCTATGCCCTCTCCGACGCCTATGAAGCGGAGCGGCAGAGGGCGCTGCCGGGCGATTGCGCACACCACGCCGCCCCTGGCGGTGCCGTCGAGCTTGGTGAGAATCAGCCCGGTGACACCGAGCGCCTCATCGAACGCCTTGAGTTGACTGAGAGAGTTCTGCCCGGTGTTGGCGTCCAGCACGAGCCAAACTTCGTGCGGGGCGCCGGTTTCCGCCTTGGCGATGACGCGCTTGATCTTCTTCGCCTCTTCCATGAGGTGCAGTTGCGTCGGAAGGCGTCCGGCGGTGTCGGCGATCACCACGTCGATCCCACGTGCGCGCGCTGCGGCGACTGCATCGAAGACGACTGCTCCGGGGTCGCCGCCCGATTGCGAAACCACCGTCACGGCGTTCTTCTCGCCCCAGGCGGCGAGCTGCTCGCGGGCTGCGGCGCGAAAAGTGTCGCCCGCGGCGAGCAGCACCGAGAGCCCCCGATTTTGAAAATACCTCGCGAGCTTCCCGATCGAAGTCGTCTTTCCCGTCCCGTTCACGCCGGCCAGCATGATGATGCAAGGCTTCTTCCCGGTGAGGTCCAGCGGCTGCTCGAGCGGCGCGAGCAACTCGACGAGCATCGTTCGCAACTCGGCCTTCACCTGCCCGGCGGTCTGCAAGCGACGCGCGCGCTCGCGCAGACCGGCGATCAGAAACCGGGTTGCCTCGGCTCCGGCGTCGCTTGCCAGCAAGGCCGCTTCGAGCGCTTCGAACAGCGCAGGGCCGATCGGGCCCTCGCCGAACAGCCCCGATAGCCGCGAGCGCGTTTTCGTCAGCCCGTCCTTGAGGCGCGAAACCCAGCTGCGCTGCTCGCGGGCGTTCTCGGAGGACAGTTCAAGCATGGGCTGAAGAAAGACGAATTTGCAAAGAACCGCTATAGAATAGCGCTGGATTTTATCACTCGTCGCAATGGTTCCCGCACGCGCCGCCTTTTTTGCCCTCGCGCTCGCTTGGGGCGCGCAGGCGAACCCGCACGAGTTCACCCTGCCGAACGGCTTGCGCCTGATCGTGAAGGAAGACCACCGCGCACCCACCGTCGTTCATCAGGTATGGTATCGAGCGGGCAGCATGGATGAGGCGCCAGGCACGACCGGTGTCGCGCACGTGCTCGAGCACATGATGTTCAAGGGAACTCGGCGCTTCGGTCTGGGCGAGTTCTCGCGGCTCGTTGCGGAGGCAGGCGGGCGTGACAACGCTTTTACTTCCACGGATTACACCGTCTACCACGAGCAGGTGCACCGCGACCGCCTGCCCCTGGCGATGCAGCTCGAGGCCGATCGCATGGCGAACCTCGTGATTCGCCAGGAGGAGTTCGCGCGGGAGATCAAGGTGGTGATGGAGGAACGCCGGCGCAGCTACGAAGACCGCCCGCGGTCGCTTCTGAATGAAAATCTTCTGGCCACGGCTTTCGCCGCGCATCCCTACAAATGGCCGACGATCGGGTGGATGCAGGACCTGGAGAACATGAGTTGGCGGGATGCCCGGGCCTGGTACAGGCAGTGGTATGCGCCCAACAACGCCTTCGTAGTCGTGGTCGGCGACGTCGAGCCGGAGAAGGTGCTCGCGTGGGCGCGGCGTTATTACGGGGCGCTCGCGCCGAAAGCGATTCCAGCGCGCAAAGCGCTCGGCGAACCGGTCCAACGGGGGTTGAAGCGCGTGACGGTCAAAGCACCGGCGGAACTCCCTTACGTGCGCCTCGGATACAAGGCGCCGGTGCTGCGCGATATTGCGAAGGACTGGGAGCCGTTCGCGATTTCGCTTCTCGCGGAGCTGCTCGGCGGAAGCGACGCGGCGCGCCTCCACCAGGTCCTGGTGCGCGAGCGGCGCGTCGCCACTTCCGTCGGCGCGGATTACGAAATGATCTCGCGCGGCCCCGGAATGGTGTTCGTGGAAGCGGCGGCCGCGCAAGGCCGCAGCGGGGCCGAACTCGAGACCGGCGTGCGCGAAGTCATCGCCGGAATCGCGGCCGACGGGGTCACTGCCGAGGAGTTGAACCGGGCGAAGGTCCAACTGCTTGCCCAGCTCGTCTACAAGCGCGACTCGTTTTTCGCGCAGGCGCTCGAGATCGGAGAACTGGAGTCGAGCCGACTCCCCTACCGCGACGCCGATCGCATTCCCGAGCGGCTCAAGGCGGTCACCGCGGAGCAGATCCGGGCCGCGGCGGCCCGTTACCTCGTCGACGACGGATTGACGGTGGCGGTGCTCGACCCCCAGCCCCTGAATCCGCGCGCGGCAGGCGCCGTCGTTCCGGAAGTGAAACACTGACCATGCGCAGCCGGACCCTGTGGATGTTGATGACTCTCGCCGTCGGCACGCCTGCGGAGGCCGGAGTGAAGATCGATCACTGGATCGCGGAATCGGGGGCGCGGGTCAACTTTGTCGAAAGCCATGCCCTGCCGATCATGGATGTTGCGGTCGAGTTTGCGGCGGGCAGCGCCTACGATTCGGGCGAGCGGGCAGGGCTCGCGCGGCTCACGCTCACCATGCTCAAGGCAGGCTCGTCCCGTTATTCGGAGACCGAGGCAAGCCGCCGCATCGCCGACTCGGGCGCACAGCTGCAGGAGAATTTCGACCTGGACCGCGCGGGCTTCGCGCTGAGGACCCTCTCCTCCGAGGCCGAGCGAAAGACTGCGACGCAGACTCTCGCGGACATGCTGCAATCGCCGGCGTTCCCGGCCGAGGCCTTCGAGCGCGAGAAAGCGCGCGCCATCGCGAACGCGCGTGAAGCCGAGACACAGCCCGACCGGGTCGCGGAGCGGCGCCTTTACGCGCTCATGTATCCGGCGCATCCCTACGGATTCAGCGAGACCCCGGCCACGCTTGCATCGATCAGGCGCGAGGACGTCGAGCGCCACTATCGCGCCCGCTACGGCTCCAGCCGCGCGGTGGTCACGATTGTCGGCGATCTGGACCGCGACGCAGCCAGAGCGTTGGCCGAGGAGCTGACTTCGCGTCTCTCGAAAGGGGCCGATTCCGCGCTGGCGCCGGTCGCGACGCTGCCCGCGGGTGCGACGCTGCGCGTGGCGCACCCGTCCACCCAGAGCCACGTGCTGCTGGGCGTCGCGGCACTTTCCCGAAGCGACCCGGACTACTTTCCTCTTTTCGTCGGCAATTACTCTTTGGGTGGCGGCGGATTCATGTCGCGGCTCCTGAGGGAAATACGCGAGAAGCGCGGCTACGCATACAGCGCCTACAGTTACTTCCGGCCCTACGAGCGCGAGGGACCGTTTCTGGTGGGATTGGAGACGCGGCGCGACCAGGCGCGTGAAGCGCTCGAGCTGGCGCGCTCGGTCGTCGGCGAGTTCGTGAAACACGGGCCCACCGAAGCGGAGCTGCAAGCCGCAAAAAAGAGCCTGGTTGGCGGTTTTCCCCTGCGCATCGATACCAACCGCAAGGTCCTCGAGCAGCTCTCCTCGATCGGCTTCTACAGGCTGCCCCTGGCCTGGCTCGACGAGTTTCCGGCCCGCGTGCAAGGGGTGACCCTCGCGCAGATCAAGAGCGCCTTTGCGCGGCACATCGATCCCGAAAAGCTCTCGATTGTCGTCGTCGGTGCGCCGGACTAGGCCCAATACCGTCCGGATCATCGGCGGTCTGTGGCGCAGCCGCATCATCGAATTCCCCGATGCCGAGGACTTGAGACCGACGCCGGACCGCGTTCGCGAAACGCTGTTCAACTGGCTCGGGCGGGACCTGAGCGGCTTGGCGTGCCTCGACCTCTTTGCGGGCAGCGGCGCGCTCGGCTTCGAGGCGCTTTCGCGCGGCGCGGCCTCGGTCGTCATGGTCGAGAAGAACCCCGCGGCGCTGCGCGCGCTGCGCGACAATGCGCACAAGCTCGGCGCAACGGGCCTGACGGTCGTCCGCGGCGATGCGCTAGAATTCGCCCGCGGCGCGCGCTCCCGATACGATGTCGTATTCGTCGATCCGCCGTACCGTCTGGGCCTGCAGGCCGCTGCGCTCGATCCGTTGCGCGGGCTTCTCGCCGAAGGGGGGCGGTTGTATGTGGAAAGCGACGCTGTCCTCGAGCCGCCCCGGGGCTGGGCTGTTCTCAAGCACGCGCGCGCGGGGAACGTGCATTTTCATCTTCTGGTAAGGGAGGCCGATGATCAAGGCGGTGTATCCGGGAACATTTGACCCGATCACGCTGGGCCACCAGGATCTGGTGAGGCGCGCGGCCGCCTTGTTCGACGAAATCGTCGTCGGCATCGCCGCCAGCCAGGCCAAGCGTCCCTTCTTCACGCTGGAGGAGCGCGTGCGCCTCGCACGCGAGGTTCTGAAACCCTACAGCAACGTGAAAATCGAGGGCTTCCGCGGACTGCTCATGGACTTCGTCCGCGCGCAGAAAGCCCAGGTCATTCTGCGCGGCTTGAGAGCGGCGTCGGACTTCGAATACGAATTCCAGATGGCGGGGATGAACCGCAATCTGTACCCCGACGTCGAGACGGTGTTCCTGACCCCGGCCGAGCAGCATCAATTCATCTCGGCGACCATCGTGCGCGAAATCGCGACGATGGGCGGGGACGTGAGCAAGTTCGTGCAGCCGCGCGTGGCCCGCGCGCTCGCGGCGAAGGTGGGCAAGCAAAGGAAATAAATTCGCCGGTCACCTCTGCTGGCAGACCGCGCAGAAGAAGCTGGAGCGCTGGCCCAGCCGCGCCACCCGGATCGCGGCCCCGCACACCCTGCACGGAAGCTCGGCGCGGTCGTAGACGCTGTAGTTCTGCTGAAAATACCCCGGGGAGCCGTCGGACTGCACGAAGTCGCGCAGGCTCGATCCGCCGGCGGCTATCGCGGCAAGGAGAACGTCCCTCACGGCCGCGACCAGTCGCCCGCAGCGCGCGCGGGAGAGGCGCCCTGAGCGCGCGCGCGGATGGATGCCCGCCCTGAACAGGCTTTCGTTCGCGTAAATGTTCCCGACCCCGACCACGACGTGGGCGTTCATCAGCAGTTGCTTGATGCTGACCGCGCGCCCGCGCGTGGCCCGATAGAGGAACTCTGGCGAGAAATGCTCGCCGAGCGGCTCGACGCCGAGCTTCGCAAGCAGCGGATGGCGGGAAACGTCGCCTGAGTTCCACAGCACGACGCCGAAGCGGCGCGGATCGCGCAGGCGCAACGCGCTACTGCCGAAAACGAGATCCACATGATCGTGCTCGTGGGGAAGGGTTCGCGGGTCGACCACGCGCAGGCTCCCGGACATGCCCAGGTGAACGATGATCGAGCCGGCATCGCACTGGAACAACAGATACTTTCCACGCCGCACCAGGCGGTTCACCCGCTGCCCGACGAGGATGCGGGGCAGCTTGCGCGGAATGCGTTGGCGCAGATTGGGATTGCGCACAGCGACGCCCGTAATCGTCTTGCCGAGCACGAAGGGTTCGATGCCGCGGCGGGTGATCTCGACTTCGGGCAGTTCTGGCACGGTGGAACTCAATGTCCTTGTCTGCCTTTCGAAATATACCTAAACTAGCCCTTCACGACAGCAAGTGCCTGCATGCCCAGTCCACACAGTCCGTTGCCCATCCGAAGCGGTGCTTTGCGCCTGTTCGCCGCGATGGCTTTCGTCGTGTTTGCGGGATGCGCAGCGACGCCGCCGCAGCCGGCCGCGGCGGGAGACGAACAGCAGGACGAATCCGACGCGGACGCGCCCGTCGGCGAAACGCAGGCGCTCGCGCCCGAACCCGAGGACCGCTCGGCGCTCCCCAATCAGGACCTGACTGAAAACCTGCTGTACGAATTCCTGCTCGCCGAGATCGCGGGCCAGCGTGGCAACACTTCGCTCTCCGCCCAGGCGTACGTCGATCTTGCGAAACGCACGCGCGATCCCCGGATCGCACGGCGCGCCACCGAAGTTGCGCTCTACGCCCGCATGAACAACGCCGCGATCGACGCCGCGACGATCTGGCACGAGACCGAGCCCGCCTCGACACGCCCGCTTCAGGCGCTCGCCGGGTTGCTGGTCGCCGCGGGCCGCTACGACGAGGCCCTGCCCAACCTCAGGAAGCTGCTGGCCGGCTCTGCCAACGACCCCGCGAACGGATTCACGCAGCTGACCCGCACGCTTGCCAACGCCCAGGACAAGCAGGCCGCGCTCAAGCTCGTGCAGCATCTCGCCGCGGACTATCCCAAGCTCGCCGAGGCGCATTTTGCCGTCGCGCGGGCAGCGCTCAGTGCGGGCGACGAACGGGTTGCGCTCGATGAAGCCCGCAAGGCCGGACAGTTGCGGCCGGAGTGGGAGCCGGCGGTTCTGTTCGAAGCGCAACTGCTGCAGAAGGCTTCGGTGGATCAGGCCGCGTCCCTGCTGGGCGGCTATCTGAAAAAATATCCTGCCGCGCGTGAAGCGCGCCTCGCCCACGCGCGCTTGCTGGTTGCGCAAAAACGCTTTGACGAAGCGCGCGCCGAGTTCCAGAAGCTCATGACCGGCGTTCCCGACAGCACCGACATGGCCTTCGCGGTGGCGCTGCTTTCGCTGCAGCTCAAGGACTACGACGCCGCGGAGAAGTATCTCAAGAGCCTGATCGCAAGTCCGTACCGCGACAAGGACGGAGTGCGCCTGTATCTCGGCCAGGTCGCCGAAGAGCGGAAGAATCTTCCGGAGGCGCTCCGCTGGTACGGTGAAGTGGGCGAAGGCGAGCAATACGTGCAGGCGCAGATCCGCTACGCACAGGTGCTCGCCAGACAGGGCAAGCTCAACGAGGCGCGGGCGCACCTGCAACAGGCGGCCGCGAAGAACAGCCAGCAGCGCGTGCAGCTGATCCTCGCCGAAGCGCAGCTCCTGCGCGACGCCAACCAGCCGAAGGCCGCATTCGATCTGGTCGGGCAGGCGCTCGACCGGGTTCCGAACAATCCCGAGCTGCTCTACGACTACGCCATGCTCGCGGAGAAAATCGAGCGCGTGGATATTCTCGAGGCCTCCCTTCGCAAGCTGATCGAGATACGGCCCGAGCACGCGCACGCCTACAACGCGCTCGGCTATTCCCTCGCCGACCGCAATCAACGCCTGCCCGAGGCGCGCGAGCTGATCGAAAAGGCGCTGCAGCTTGCCCCCGACGATTCGTTCATCATCGACAGCATGGGATGGGTGCTGTACCGGATGGGCAACCTGAAGGATTCGGTCGGCTACCTGCGCCGCGCGTTCGCCGGCCGGCCCGACGCGGAGATCGCCGCCCACCTCGGCGAAGTGCTTTGGGCGCTGGGCGAGCGCGCCGAGGCGGAGCGCGTCTGGGGCGATGCCGCCCGGGAAAGCCCGGACAACGAAACACTCGCCAATACGATCAAGCGTCTCAAGCGCTGATTCCTTCGTGGTCCGCCTTGCGCTTGGCTTCGCCGCGGCGGTCGTCCTTGGCGCCTGTGCGTCCCTGCCCGGGGCCGGGCTTCCTCTTCCGGGCGGTTTCGAGTTATCCGGCCGCGTCGCGGTCCGTCACGGCAAAGACGCCGCATCGGGACGGATCTTCTGGCGCCACTCGAACGAAGCGGACGAGTTGCTGATCACCTCGCCCATCGGCCAGGGAATCGCGCGGATCAGCCGGGAGCGCGACCAGTTCCGGCTGGTGACAGGCGACCGCAAGGAGTACCGCGCCACCGACGCGGAAAGCCTGACCGAGCAGGCGCTCGGCTGGCGGCTTCCGCTCGACGGGCTCTCGGACTGGGTGCAGGCGCGCGCGAGCCCCGGCCGGCCCGCGGAGATTCGCGGCGAGCCGGGCAACGGCCTGGAACTTCGGCAGGACGGCTGGCACGTCGCCTACGAGGAGTTCCGGGAGGGAAAACCCTTCCGGATGCGGCTGACGCGCGAAGATGTCGAGATTACCCTCGTCGTGGATCAATGGACAAATTGAATCCGTGGGAGCGCCGCTATCCGGCCCCGGCCAAGCTCAATCTCTTCCTGCACGTCGTCGGAAGGCGACCCGACGGCTATCATCTGCTTCAGAGCGCGTTCCGGCTGATCGAGCGCTGCGACTGGCTGCGCTTCACGCCGCGCACGGACGCCGAGGTGAGGCGCGCGCGGGCCTTGCCCGGCATCGCCGGGGATGAAGACCTCGCCGTGCGCGCCGCACTGCTCCTGCAAGCCGAGGGCGGCTCGAACCGGGGCGTCGACATCGACATCGAGAAAAACATACCGGTCGGCGGGGGACTGGGCGGCGGCAGCTCCGATTGCGCAACCACGCTCGCGGTCCTGAACCGCCTGTGGGAGCTCGACCTGCCGAAGGAGAAGCTCGCGGCGATGGCGCTCACGCTCGGGGCGGACGTTCCGTTCTTTCTCTTCGGCGGGAACGCTTTCGCCGAGGGGATCGGCGAGCGGCTCACTCCGCTCGTATTGCCGCAAGCATGGTACGTCGTGCTCGTTCCACCGGTTGCCGTGGCTACGCATTCGATTTTCTCTGCGCCTGAATTGACACGAAATTCGAAAACCCTCAAAATATCAGGCTTTTCCGCCGGTTTCGGGAGGAACGACCTGGAACCGGTCGTGTGTCGGCGCCATGCGGAGGTGGCGGCGCATCTCGAATGGCTCAGGCAGTTCGGTGATGCGCGCATGAGCGGCTCTGGCGCCTGCGTATTCGTCGAATTTGCAGCCGAGCGCGAAGCGCGCGCTGTCCTGTCCAGGATGCCTGCGGAGATGCGCGGTTTCGCCGTGCGCGGGCTGGATCGGCATCCGCTCGCGGAGTTGTTGGAGCAGGTTTAGCGCTTGGGGAGTCGCCAAGCTGGTTAAGGCAGCGGATTTTGATTCCGCCATACGAGGGTTCGAATCCTTCCTCCCCAGCCATCAGATTTCGAGACGAGGGCCCAGGGATTGGGGACTGGCGAAACAGCAAGCCGCCGATGCGGCTGATTTTTTGTGAGCAAGGCTTGGGTCGAGCCCCTAGCTCCTGGACTAAAGCGCATGGCCTACGAAAGCCTGATGGTTTTCACCGGGAACGCCAACCCGCTGCTTGCGCACGCGGTGGTGCGGCGGCTCAACATCCCGCTCGGCCACGCCACCGTGGGAAAGTTCTCCGACGGCGAGATCATGGTCGAGCTTTTGGAGAACGTGCGCGGCAAGGATTGTTTCGTTCTGCAGTCCACCTGCGCGCCGGCGAACGACAGCCTGATGGAAGTGCTGTTGATGGTGGATGCGCTGAAGCGCGCCTCGGCGGCGCGGGTGACGGCGGCGATCCCGTATTTCGGGTACGCGCGCCAGGACCGGCGCCCGCGCTCGGCGCGCGTGGCGATCAGCGCGAAAGTAGTTGCGAACATGCTGCACGCGGCAGGGGTCGACCGTGTGCTGACGATGGATCTGCACGCCGACCAGATACAGGGATTTTTCGACGTGCCAGTGGACAATATTTACGCCACCCCCGTTTTGCTGGGTGACGTGTGGAAGCACCAGTACGAGAACCTGCTGGTGGTGTCGCCGGACGTCGGCGGCGTGGTGCGCGCGCGCGCGATGGCGAAGCGCCTGGAATCGGACCTCGCGATCATCGACAAGCGCCGGCCTCAGCCGAATGTGTCGGAAGTGATGAACGTGATCGGCGACGTGAAGGGACGCAACTGCGTCATCATGGACGACATGGTCGACACCGCCAATACGCTGGTCAAGGCGGCGCAGGCGCTGAAGGACGAAGGCGCGATCCGGGTCGTTTCGTATTGTTCGCACGCGGTCCTGTCGGGCGGAGCGGTGGAGAGGATCGCCGAGTCGCGGCTGGACGAGTTGGTGGTGACCGACTCCATCCCGCTGTCCAAAGCCGCTCAGGCGTGCAAGAAGATCCGTGTGCTTTCGGTTGCAGGGCTGCTGGCGGAGACGATTCTGCGGATCAGCAACGAGGACTCGGTGAGCTCGCTGTTCATAGAATGATTTGTTCATAGAACGATTTTTTTCGGTGTCGCCTGGTCGCGGGCGGCGCCTCAACCAGAAGAGAGGTCAACATGGCAATCGAAGTCGTCGCGCAAACGCGCAAAGGGCAGGGTAGGGGTGCGAGCCGCCGCCTGCGCCACAGCGGGAAGGTCCCCGGGATCGTCTACGGGGGCAAGAAGCCCGCGGTCACCATCGAGCTCGATCACAACCCGCTGTACCACCAGCTGCGCAACGAGAAGTTTCACGCGTCCGTCCTGACGCTCGCGCTGGACGGCGCGAAGGAGGAGGTGCTGCTGCGGGCGGTCAACATGCATCCGTTCAAGCTGGAGGTGCAGCACGTCGACTTCCAGAGAGTCTCGGCGGATCAGAAGATCCACATCAAGGTGCCGCTGCATTTCGTCAACGCGGACAAGTCCCCGGCGATCAAGGATCAGGGCGGCCTCATCACCCACGTTCTGAGCGAAATCGATGTCCGCTGCCTGCCTGCGGACCTGCCCGAGTTCATCGAGGTGGACCTGTCTGCGCTCGCGATCGGACACTCCATTCACATACGCGAGCTCACGATGCCCAAGGGCGTGGAGTTTGCCCTGGGGGGAAACGAGAATCCGACCGTTGCTTCGGCGCAGATCCCGAAGGCCGCGATCGCCGAGGAAGAGGAGGCCGCCGCAGCTGCCGCGGCTGCCGGGGTCGCGGGAGCCCTCGCGCCCGCCGAGGCCCTGCCTGCCGCAGCCGACGTGCCGACCGTCAAGCAGAAAGCGCCGGAAGCGGCCGCTCCGGCTGCGGAGGAGAAGGGCGGCAAAGGCGGCAAGGGTGACAAGGGCGACAAGGGCGACAAGAAGTAGCGCGTGTTGCTACCACGCGAAAGGGCGCGGTGATCCCCGCGCCCTTTTTCATCCATGCATTCTCTGAAACTGATCGCCGGCCTCGGGAACCCCGGAAGGAAGCACGAAAAAGACCGGCACAACGTCGGCTTCTGGTTCGTGTCGCGCCTTGCGGGGGCTCAGCGTATCGATCTCAAATCGGTCGCGAAGTATCACGGCCTGCTCGGCAAGCTCGCGCTGGCATCGGGCGAGCTGTGGTTGCTGTTGCCGCAGACCTACATGAACCTCTCGGGCAAATCGGTCGGCGCGCTCGCGCGCTTCTACAAGATCCAGCCCCAGGAAATCCTGGTCGTGCACGACGAGCTCGATTTCCCTCCGGGCACTGCGAAACTCAAGCTCGGGGGCGGGGTCGCCGGCCACAACGGTCTCAAGGACATTGCCGCGCAGCTCGGCACGCACGGCTTCTGGCGCCTGCGCATCGGCATCGGCCACCCGGGAGACAAGAACGTCGTCGCCGACTACGTGCTGACTTCGCCGCCCGCGGCCGAGCGCGAGTTGATCGAGACGGCGCTCGCCCGCTGCATGGAAGTCTCCGGACTGTTGCTCGAGGGCGAACTGGAAGCGGCGATGCTCAAGCTGCACACGAAATCCTGATGTCGTTGAAATGCGGCATCGTCGGGCTGCCCAATGTGGGGAAATCGACTCTGTTCAACGCTCTCACCAAGGCGGGGATAGCGGCGGAGAACTATCCGTTCTGCACCATCGACCCCAATATCGGCATCGTCGAAGTTCCCGATCCGCGGCTGGGCAAGATTGCCGCCATAGCCAAGCCGCAGAAAATCATCGCCGCAGCGGTCGAGTTCGTCGATATCGCGGGGCTCGTCGCCGGTGCTTCGAAGGGCGAGGGCTTGGGCAATCAGTTTCTTGCCAACATTCGTGAGTGTGATGCGATTGCACACGTGGTGCGCTGTTTCGAGGACTCGAACGTCGTTCACGTCGCCGGCAGGATCGACCCGGTTTCGGATATCGAGACCATCAACACCGAGCTCGCGCTCGCCGATCTGGCGACTGTGGAGAAGGCCTATTCGCGCTACGGCAAAGTGGCGAAGACCGGCGGCGATAAGGAAGCGCAGCGCATCGTCGCCGTGCTCGACAAGGTGCGTCCGGTGCTCGATGAAGCTCGCCCCGCGCGCAGCGTGTCACTCTCCAAGGAAGAGCTGGCGGTGCTCAAGCCATTCTTCCTTTTGACGGCGAAGCCGGCGATGTACGTCGCCAACGTCTCCGAGCACGGATTCAAGAACAATCCGCTGCTTGCGCAGGTCGAAGAGTACGCGAAGAAAGAAGGCGCGCCCGTCGTGCCGATCAGCGCGGCGCTCGAAGCGCAGATCGGCGATCTTCCGGACGAGGACAAGCAGGTTTTCCTCGCCGACATGGGGATGAAGGAACCCGGCCTAGACCGGTTGATCCGCGCCGGATACACGCTCCTGGGCCTTCAAACCTATTTCACCGCCGGGCCGAAGGAAGTGCGCGCCTGGACCGTGCAGGTCGGCGCCACCGCGCCGCAGGCCGCAGCGGTGATCCACACCGACTTCGAGCGCGGCTTCATCCGCGCTGAAGTCATCGCCTACGCGGATTACGTCGCCTGCAAAGGCGAGCAGGGCGCGAAAGAAGCCGGAAAGATGAGGCTGGAAGGGAAGGACTACGTCGTTCGGGATGGGGATGTGATGCATTTCAGGTTCAACGTTTGACGGCAGCGTCCGCTATCGACCCAAAGCAGACAGTCAACTCAGCGCGCCAGCCGCGTACCCAGGCCTTTCCGCAACGCTGTCTCGTAGACGATCTGTGCCAATAGAAACACTGTCCGCGCGAGCGAGCTTTTGCACGGCAATCGCCGTCATCGCGGCCGGGCGGTTCGCCGAGTTCCATGCCGCCACCAAGGCCGGCCAGGACCGGGGCGACCTTCCGCCACACTCAAATTCGATCTCCGGGGGCCTCGACGCGACACTCCCCGCCGACGCAAAATAGAATCATTCAAGGAAAAATGCGCAGCGCGCGCTGCCATCTTCGAGGAGACCCACAATGGCCATCAGCCTGAAGGTCAACGGGGCGACCCGCTCGGTCGATGCCGAGCCGGACACGCCGCTGCTCTACGTGCTGCGCAACGATCTCGAGCTCAATGGCGCCAAATACGGCTGCGGCCTGACGCAATGCGGCGCCTGCACGGTGCTGGTCAACGGCGCGGCGAGACGCTCCTGCGTGACGCCGGTAGGCTCGATCGAGGGAAACGAGGTGACCACGCTCGAAGGGCTCGGCACGCTCGACAAGCCGCACCCGCTGCAGAAGGCCTTCATCGACGAACAGGCGGCTCAGTGCGGCTATTGCGCGAGCGGCATGATCATGGCGGCGGCCGACCTGCTCAACCGCAATCCGCAACCCCAGGAGGCGGACGTGCGGGCAGCGCTCGCCGACAATCTCTGCCGCTGCGGCACCCACAACCGGATCATCCGCGCCGTCCTGCGCGCCGCGCGACAGAACGGGAGGATCTGACGATGGACGCTCCCCGCCTGACGCGCCGCGACTTCACCGCCGCCCTCGGTGGCATCGTCCTCTCATTCAGCCTCGTTCCAAAAGTCGCGCTCGTGCAGGAGCCGGCGCGGCTCCCCGGCAGCCTGCAGACCAACCGCACGCTCGATGCCTGGTTGCGCATCAATGCCGACGGCAGCGTCACCGTGTTCACCGGCAAGGTCGAGCTCGGACAGGGCATCGTGACGGCGCTCGCGCAGATCGCTGCCGAGGAACTCGATGTGCCGCTCGCGCGGGTCAAGATGATCTCGGGCGACACCGGCCGGACTCCTAACGAGGGGCAGACCGCCGGCAGCCAGTCGATCGAGCAGAGTGGCACCGCGCTACGCATGGCGGCCGCCGAGGTGCGCGCCCTGCTCATTGGCCTCGCCGCCAGGAAGCTCGGCGTCTCCGCTGACACGCTCAAGGTCACGGATGGCGTCATCCATGCGCCTGACGGCCGCAAGGTCGGCTACGGTGAGCTCACTGCAGAAACGGACCTTAAGCGCGAGGCAACCGCCAAGGTGCCGCCGAAGCCGGCCGCACAGTATAAGATTGTCGGCAAGTCCGCGCCCCGCATCGACATCCCGGCCAAGATGACGGGCGGCGTCGCCTTCGTGCAGGACTTGCGCCTTCCTGGCATGGTGCATGGCCGCGTGGTGCGGCCGCCACGCTATGGCGCCAGGCTCGACAGCTTCGACGAGGCCAGGGTCAAGGCCATGCCGGGAGTCATCGCGGTGGTGCGTGACGGCAGCTTTCTCGGCGTGGTGGCGCGGCGCGAGGAGCAGGCCATCAATGCGCGGCTTGTGCTGATCGAGTTCTCCAAGTGGTCGGGCGGCTCCGAGCTGCCCGATCCGGCGAAGATGTACGAGCAGCTCATGTCCCTGCGCAGCGAGGACAGGGTGATCGGCGAGAAGGACGCGCCCGTGCCGGTCGGCGCCAAGGTGCTCGAGGCGACGTACCATCGGCCCTATCAGGCGCATGCCGCGATCGCGCCCTCCTGCGCGGTGGCCGAGTTCAAGGACGGCAAGCTTGCGGTCTGGACCCACAGCCAGGGCGTCTTTCCGCTGCGTGCCACCATCGCCAGGGCGCTCGGTCTGCAGCCGCGCGACATCCGCTGCATCCACGCCGAAGGCCCCGGCTGCTACGGTCACAACGGCGCCGACGACGCTGCTTTCGACGCCGCCATGCTGGCGCGCGCCGTCAATGGGCGGCCGGTGCGACTGCAATGGATGCGTGACGACGAGTTCAAGTGGGAGCCTTACGGCCCCGCCATGACCATGAAGGTCAAGGGGGCCGTCGCCGGCGGCCGCGTGGTCGACTGGACCTTCGACGTCTGGAGCCAGAGCCATAACATGCGGCCGGGCGATCCCGACGGCATCAATCTGATGGGGAGCTGGTACCTCGCCGATGCGAAGCGGCCTGGCCCGGCGCGCCATGCCGCGCAGCCGAACGGTGCGGGCGACCGCAACGCCATCACGCTCTACGATTTCCCGCGCCAGCGCACCACGCACCACCTGATCATGGAAAATCCGGTGCGCACCTCGGCGCTGCGCACGCTCGGCGCCTATGCCAACGTGTTTGCGATCGAGTCCTTCATGGACGAGCTCGCGGCCGCCGCCGGCATCGACCCGGTGGCGTTCCGCCTCGCGCACATCAAGGACGAGCGCGAGCGCGCCGTGATCGAGGCCGTGGCCAAGGCCGCCGCCTGGAAACCGGGCGAGAAGGGTGATGGCCGGCGCGGCCGCGGCATCGGCTATGCGCGCTACAAGACC
>DATHJM010000277.1:0-5301 GCA_035489775.1 Burkholderiales bacterium | reverse complement strand
CTTCCGGATCGGTGAACGCAGGGCGCGAGTTGAATTCCTCCTCGGCGTAGAGGCGGATGCAAACCCCGCTCGCGACCCGCCCGCAGCGGCCGGCGCGCTGCTTGGCCGAGGCCTGGGAGACATTTTCGACGCGCAGTTGCTCGACCTTGCTCCGGTAGCTGTAGCGTTTGACGCGCGCGAGACCGGTGTCCACGACGTAGCGGACGCCCGGCACGGTGAGCGAGGTCTCCGCGACATTGGTCGCGAGCACGATGCGCCGGCCGCCGTGCGGCTTGAATATGCGTTCCTGCTCCTCGGCCGAGAGGCGCGCGAACAGAGGCAGGATCTCCGTGTGAGGCGGGTGGTGTTTGCGCAGCGTCTCCGCAGCCTCCCGGATCTCGCGCTCGCCCGGCAGGAACACGAGGACGTCGCCCTGACCCTCGCGCGCGAGCTCCTCCGCGGCATCGCTGATCGCCTCGTTGAGATCGTAGTCCTCGTCTTCGGATTCGACCGGGTGGTAACGGACCTCCACCGGGTACAGGCGCCCCGAAACCTCGATGACGGGAGCCCCGTCGAAGTGCTTCGAGAACCGCTCGGCATCGATGGTTGCCGAAGTGATGACGAGCTTGAGTTCCGGTCGCCGCCGTAGGAGCTGCTTCACATAGCCGAGCAGGAAGTCGATGTTGAGGCTGCGCTCGTGCGCCTCGTCGATGATCAGCGTGTCGTATTGCCGCAATTCCCGGTCGCCCTGCGTTTCGGCGAGCAGGATGCCGTCGGTCATGATCTTGATGTAGGAGCGCGGGCCGACGCGATCGGTGAAGCGGATCTTGTAGCCGACCGCGCCGCCGAGCTCGGTCTTCAGCTCCTGCGCGACGCGGGTGGCGGTGGCGCGCGCGGCGATCCTGCGCGGCTGGGTGTGCCCGATGAGCCCTTCAATCCCGCGGCCCAGCTCGAGGCAGATCTTCGGCAGCTGGGTGGTCTTGCCTGAGCCTGTTTCGCCGCACACGATGACGACTTGATTCGAGGAGATGGCTTTTGCGATCTCCTCGCGCCTCGCGCAGATCGGCAGCTCGGGCGGAAACTCGGGGCGCGGCGCAAGCGCGCGGCGCTGCTCGATCTCAGCCGGGGAGAACGCCATTGCCAGGTCGTCACTCCCGCAGAAGCTGGAGCCCAGGAACCGGTTGCTCTCTGCAGCTCACTTTTTTCCGAGCAGGCGTTCCGCGTAGCGCGCGAGCGGGTCCACTTCCAGATTGACGCGGTCGCCGACCTCCAGACGCTTCAACGTCGTCGCCGCCAGCGTGTGTGGAATCAGGTTGACCTCGAACTCGGCTCCCTTCACTGCGTTCACCGTGAGGCTCACGCCGTGGACCGTGATCGAGCCTTTGCGCGCGATGTAGCGAGCCAGATCCGCCGGCACACGGACGCGAAGCAACCGGCTCTTGCCCGCCGGCTCGTAGCGCGTCACCTTTCCCACGCCGTCGACGTGACCGAGAACGAAATGGCCGTCGAGGCGGTCGGAAAACCGCAGCGCCTTCTCCAGGTTGACCTCTCCCGGTTTGTCCAGCCCGGCGGTACAGCGCAGAGTCTCCCGGGAAACATCGACGCCAAAGGTTTTCCTTCCGCGCTTCACAACGGTAAGGCATGCGCCGTTGACCGCGACGCTGTCGCCGACCTTGAGGTCGCTCAGGCCCAGTTTGCCGGCGTCCAGGGCGAGGCGCAGTCCGCCCTTTGCGGACTCCACCCGGCTGATTTTTCCGACGGCGGCTATGATTCCGGTAAACATGGAAAAGAATTCTACTTGGCTTTGTCCGTGGAGTCGCCGCGGCGAACCCGTGTCGGCCGGACGTCCGGAGGCAGAATGACGAAGACGAAGACCGCTCCCATCACCATCTCGGGCCTCGCCCATATCGGCATTCGCGTGCACAACCTCGAGCGCTCGGTGCGCTTCTACGCCCTGCTCGGCTTCACGAAGACCGCGGGCCCGATCGGTCCGGAGCCCGTCGCCATCCTCGATCACCCTTCGGGAGTGGAGCTGAACCTCGTTCTCAACGCGCCGAGCGCGAACGAGCCGAACGTCCTCATGGACGTGCCCGGGAAGCACCCCGGAATAACGCACTTCGCCCTCTTGTGCCCCGACATCATGGCCGCGAAGGAGCGGCTCGAGGCGGTCGGCATCCCATTGAGCGGCGGGCCCATCCGCTTCGGACCCGGGGCGCAGGGGATCTTCGTGCGCGATCCGGATCGCAATGTGATCGAGCTGCACCAGCGCGGCGGATGAAGTTCCCGAGGCTGTGCGCCGCGACGCCTCCGCGAGCCTCCTGACTGCAAATCCGACCCCGGCTGCCTCAAATCCTCGCCAGGATGCGAAGGTCCTCGCCCACGCGCTCGACCTCGCGGATTTTCAGTGCCGTGCTCCTTGAAAGCTCGGTAAGGTCCGGCAGATGGAACATTCCCCGGCCCGAATCGCCGATCACTCGCGGCGCGAGGTAAACGAGCAGCTCGTCCACCACGCCGGCCTGCAGGAGCGAGCCGTTCAGCTTCGCACCCGCCTCCACGTGGATCTCATTGAGTTCCCGCCGCGCGAGTTCCTCCATCAGCTTGAACAGCTCGACTTTTCCGCCGTCGTTCGGGATGATCACGACCTCGGCCCCGGCCCTCTTCAGGGAGGCGATCCTCTTCGCATCGTTCACCGCGCCGGCGACGAGCGTCTTCCCCTCCTGCAGGAGGCGCGCGGAAGGGGATGTCTCGAATTTCGAGTCGACGACGATCTTCAGCGGCTGCCTTGGCGTATCGACGCCGCGGACGTTGAGCTGCGGGTCGTCGTCCCTCACCGTACCGAAGCCGGTGAGAACCGCGCAGGCGCGCGCCCGCCACCGATGCCCGTCCTGCCGCGCCGGTTCTCCGGTGATCCACTGGCTCTTGCCGCCGGCGAGAGCGGTGCGCCCGTCGATGCTCGCCGCGATCTTCATGCGCACCCAGGGCCGGCCGCGCGTCATGCGGGCGATAAAACCGATATTGAGCTCGCGCGCCTCGTCCTCCATCAACCCTTGCTCGACCACAATCCCCGCTGCGCGCAGCCTCGCAAAGCCCGCACCTGCGACCCGCGGATTCGGATCCTGCATCGCCGCCACCACGCGCTCGACGCCGGCCTCGATGATCGCGTTCACGCAGGGCGGGGTGCGGCCGTGATGGCTGCACGGTTCCAGGTTCACGTACAGCGTAGCGCCGCGCGAGCGCGCACCGGCCGCTTTCAGGGCCAGCACCTCCGCGTGCGGCATGCCGGCCTTTTCATGCCAGCCCGTGCCGACGACCGCCCCGTCCCCGACGACGACGCAACCGACGCGCGGATTGGGTGTCGTCGTGTAGAGGCCGCGCCCGGCAAGTTCGAGCGCCTGCCCCATGAATTCATGGTTGGCGGCCGTGAGCATTACTTCTCGATGCGGCGCGCGCGCTTGGTGCCGGGCTTCTTCACCTCGAGTATCGCGTCGCGGAAGTCGTCCACGCGCTGGAAGTCCTCGTACACGGAAGCGAAGCGGATGTAGGCGACATCGTCCATCTTCTTCAGCTCGCGCATCACCATCTCGCCGATCACGCGGCTCGGGATCTCGCGCTCGCCGAGCGCGAGAATGCGCTGCTCGATGCGGTTGGTCGCCTGCTCGACGTACTCCGTGGGAACCGGCCGTTTATGCAATGCGCGCATGAAACCGGTGCGGATCTTCTCGCCGTCGTAGGGAACGCGGTTTCCGTTGGTCTTCACGACCATCGGCATCGACAGTTCGACGCGCTCGTAGGTGGTAAAGCGCTTTCCGCAGGATTCGCACTGGCGCCGGCGGCGCACGCTGTCGCCGTCCTCCGACTCACGCGAGTCGATGACCGCCGTGTCCTCGGCCTTGCAGTACGGGCATTTCACCGCGCTTCCCCGCCGCTAGCCCGCAGCGGCGCGCTGACCGCCGGCCGCCTCCGCGGCGCGGTATACCGGAAAGCGGCGGCACAGTTCGGACACTTCCACCATCACGCGCTTGATCACCTTGTCGTCCCGCGGGGCGTCGAGAACGTCCGCGATGAGCTTGCCGAGATGCGTGGCTTCGGATTCCCGAAAGCCGCGCGTGGTCATGGCCGGCGAGCCGATGCGGATGCCGCTCGCCACGAAGGGCTTTTGGGGATCGTTCGGTATCGCGTTCTTGTTGACCGTGATGCGCGCCCGCCCGAGCGCATCCTCGGCGTCGCGGCCGGTGACGTTCTTCGCGCGCAGGTCGACCAGAAACATGTGGCAGTCCGTGCCCCCCGAAACGATGCGCACGCCGCGCGCCTGCAAGGTCTTCGCCAGGGTCCTTGCGTTGGCAATCACCTGCTTCTGGTAATCGCGGAACTCGGGCGCGAGGGCTTCCTTGAACGCCACCGCCTTGGCGGCGATGACATGCATCAGGGGCCCGCCCTGCAGCCCGGGAAAGATAGCCGCGTTGAGAATTTTTTCGTGCTCGGCACCGGCGAGGATGAGCCCCCCGCGCGGACCCCGCAGCGTCTTGTGAGTCGTACTGGTCACGAAGTCCGCGATCCCGATCGGACTCGGGTAGAGCCCCGTGACGATCAACCCTGCGTAATGTGCAATGTCCGCCATCAGATACGCGCGGGCCCCGTCGGCGATTTCCCGCAATCGCCGCCAGTCGATCACGCGGGAATACGCCGAGGCTCCCGCGACGATCATGCGTGGTTTGTGCTCGCGCGCCAGGCGCTCCACCTCGTCGTAGTCGATCGTCTCCCCGGCGTTGAGGCCGTATGCGTGGGCGCGGTAAAGCTTGCCGCTCGCGTTCACCGCCGCGCCGTGCGAGAGGTGTCCGCCGTGGGCAAGCGACATGCCGAGGATCGCATCGCCCGGATTCAGCACCGCCATGTAGGCAGCCTGGTTCGCCTGCGAGCCCGAATGCGGCTGCACGTTGGCGTAGTCGCACCCGAAAAGCCGCTTTGCGCGGGCGATTGCAAGCTGCTCTGCGATATCGACGAATTCGCAGCCGCCGTAGTAGCGTTTGCCGGGATAGCCCTCGGCGTACTTGTTGGTGAGCTGCGAGCCTTGAGCGGCGAGCACCGCAGGGCTCGTGTAGTTCTCCGAGGCGATCAGCTCGACGTGGTCTTCCTGGCGCTGATTTTCCTGCTGGACCGCCGCCCACAATTCAGCATCGACTTCATGCAGGGTCTTGCCGGGATTGAACATTTGATCCATCTCGCAGCGCAGCGAAAGCGGCATATTAGCATGCAGTCACCCGCCGTCGGCCTGCTCCGACTACATGGTAAAGTCCTGCACTTCGTTCGACATTGAAGGGAATT
>DATHJM010000276.1:0-3092 GCA_035489775.1 Burkholderiales bacterium | reverse complement strand
GGGATCATCGCCTCGGAGAAGCGGATCAGCTTGCCGGTGTTGCGCTCATGCACGTAGATGTGACCGGTCTTGCCGCCGTGGATGACGACGTCGACCATCTTGCCGTCCTTGTCCTTGGCCTGCGTCAGGATCGGCGGGCTGACCGCGTCGAGGTCCCACACGTCGTGCGCGATGTACTGGAAATGCCACTTGTACTTGCCGGTGTTCAGATCGATTGCGACCATCGAATCGGTATACAGGTTGTCGCCGGGGCGCTCCACGCCGTAAAGGTCGGGCGAGGGATTGCCGGCGACGAAAAACACGGTCTTTGTCTTGCGGTCGACCGCGGGCGTCATCCATACGCCGCCGCCGAGCGTCTGGTAGAAGACGCCGCCTTTCGCGGCAAGCTGCTTCTTCTCCGCCGCGATGTCCCGCTTCATGTTGCGGCCGGTGGCGTCGTTCTCCGCCCACACGCCTTCGTGCCCCTTGTCGGGAATCGTATAGAACGTCCACAGGAGCTTGCCGGTCTTGGCGTCGAACGCCTTGAGGAAGCCGCGGATGCCGTACTCGCCGCCGTTGGTGCCGATCAGCACCTTGCCCTCCACCACGGTCGGCGCCATGGTCTCGGAGTAGCCCTTCTCCGGATCGGCGATCTGGATCTCCCAGGCGACCTTGCCGGTCTTGGCGTCGAGCGCCACGAGCTTGGCGTCGAGGGTGCCCATGTAGAGCATGCCCTCGTATGCGGCCACGCCGCGGTTGTTCGGGCCGCAGCAGAACGTGGTGATCGGTCCCATCTTGTGCTTGTAGTGCCAGAATTCACGCCCGGTCGCCGCGTCGATCGCGTACACATGATTGAAGGAAGTGGTGAGGAACATCACGCCGTTCACCACCAGGGGCGAGGTTTCCATCGACTCGAGCACCGCGGTCTGGAACGTGAACACGGGCTTGAGCTTGTCCACGTTGCCCGCGCCGATCTGCGCCGCGGGGTAGTAACGCGTCTGCTCGTAGTTGCTGTTCGGATGCAGGTGATTCAGGCCGTCGCCGGCGGCAGCATCGAGCATCGCCTGGGTCACGGGCGCGAGCGACGCCGACATCGGCGCTGCGGTGGTGGTGGCGCCGCCCTTGACTTCCTGGGCCTGAACGCTGCCGAACGCGAGCCAACACAGGCTCGCGGCAATAAAGAAACCGGGACGAGTGCGCATGAATCCTCCTTGCGATTGTTGAGTGTTGTTCGGGTTTTTCGAAACGGCTGCGTGGCACCAACCGGGATAGATAGTTACTATAGGAACAAAGGTACGATCAGGCAAGGTCGGCAATCGCCGGGCGCGCCATCGACATGAAATCCGGAGACAGACGTTGATTCGCAAGCTGGCTTTTTCGCTTTGCCTGCTCGCCCCCGTTTCGACAGGGGCCCAGGACCTTACCCCCAACGCCCAGCTTCTTGTTGCAGCGCGGCAAGGCGACCTTGCCGCGGTGAAGCGCCTGCTGGAGGGCGGTGCGGCGGTGAACTCGCGCAACCGGCTGGGCGACACGCCGCTCCTGATCGCGCTGAAGAACGGCCACAAGGACATGGCGCGGTTCGCCGTCGAAAGAGGCGCGAACGTGAATCTTGCGAACCTTTCGGGCGTGACTCCGCTGATGGCGGCGAGTTTCTCGGGCAACGCGGAGCTCGTGAAAGTGCTGCTGGAAAAAGGCGCGGAACGCGCGCCGGTGGACCGGGTCGGAAAAACGGCCATGGTCTATGCCGCCGGTCTCGGGCACACCGGGGTGGTCGAGCTGCTCCTCGCCCGCGGCGAGAATCCCCGCGCCGTATATCACAACGATCTCACCGCGTTGATGTGGGCGGCAGCCTACGGCCACGCGGGGACGGTGAAGCTGCTGCTCGAGCGCGGCGCCGATGCAGGCGCGCGCGACAACCGCAGCAAGACCGCGCTCGCGATGGCGATCGAGGGCGGACACAAGGAAACGGAGCAACTGCTCCGCAAGGCCGTCCAGCGATGAATCAGCGGACCACCACGCCCCAGGGCGCTTCGCCCACAGCGACATCGCGCAGCCGGGTCATCGCCTCGGCGTCGATCACCGACACGGAGTTGGAGCGGCCGTTGGCGACGTAGAGTTTCTTTCCGTCCGGGGTCAACGCCATGTTCCAGGGGCGCTGGCCGACGGGAACGGTCGCGGTGATTTTTCCGGAGGCGACGTCGATCGCCGAGACCGAGGCGTCGCCGCCGTTCGAAACGAACACGACCTTGCCGTCGGGGCGCACCGCGATTCCGTTGGAGCGCTTGCCCGCGGCTATGACGGCGATCACTTCGCCGCGCCCGCAGTCGATCACGTAGACGCGATCGGAATTCTCCGCCGCCACGTAGGCGCGGCTGCTGTCGGGAAGAAAGCCGATGCCGCGCGGGCGCTCTCCGACCTTGATCGACTTGACCACGCTGCGCTTCGCGACGTCGATCACGTCCACCGCCGCGCCGTCTTCCGCGCTCACGTACAGCCATTTGCCGTCGGGACTGAACACCGCGTGCTCGGGGTTCTGCCCGCTGACTCTCACGCTCGTCAGCTCGCGCGGCGCCGCGGCGCGGATCAGCGCGACACTGTTGTTTTCCTCCACCGCCACGGCGATCCATGCGCCGTCGCGGGAGATTCCCACGCCCTCGGGCGATTTTCCTACCGGGATCTGCTCCGATACTTCGCGCGCGGCGAGATCCACGACTACGAGCGAACCGCCCGGCTGGTCGCTCACGTAGAGCCGCCGTCCGTCGGGACTGGCGGCGATGCCGCGCGGCTTGCCGCCGGTCTTGATGGTGGCCACGACCTGGTCGCTCGCCGTGTCGATCACCGACACCGTGCCCGATCTCTCGTTGGGGACATAGGCGAAGGGCGCCGCCCGGGCCTGCGACAGGCACGCGAGCGCGAGGATCAGCAAGCCGAGTCGTCGAAGTTCCATGTGGAATCCGAAGCGCTTTGGGAGTGGTCGCAATTGTAGTGCAATCCGGTATCATCCGGCGGGATCGAGTCTTTGCCGGAGACATGAAACTTTTTTTGCACGCCGTGGTAGCGGTCCTGCTCGCGTGGGGGCTCAGGGCCGAGGCGCAATTCGTGGACCCGTCGCT
>DATHJM010000275.1:0-2653 GCA_035489775.1 Burkholderiales bacterium | reverse complement strand
TGCACGGACGGACTGCCGATCTCGTCAACATCGCGGGAAAGCGGACTTCGCTCGCGCATCTCAACTTTCACCTGAATTCCATCGAAGGGGTGCGAGACGGAGCGTTCGTCATGCCCGAGGAAGACGACGGGACGGTAACGCGCTTGACGGCTTTCGTCGTAGCTCCGGGACTCGCCAGCGAAACCATCATGGCTGCCCTGCGCCGACGTGTCGACGCGGCTTTCCTTCCCCGGCCGCTTTGCTTCGTCGAATCCCTGCCGCGCAACGAGACCGGAAAGCTGCCCCGTGTGGCGCTCGACGATCTCGTCGCCCGGCTCGCCAAAGCGGGGTAGCCTTGACGACGGTCGAGCGGACCTTCCCTTCGGATCACGCCGCGGCCCAGGGGCATTTTCCGGGAAATCCGATCATCCCCGGGGCGCTCCTCCTGAGCGAGGCGCTGCGCGCGATCGAAACGAGTCTGGGGAAAAACCGCTGCCCGTATCAGATCCGGTCGGCCAAGTTCGTTCATCCAGTGCGTCCGGGCGAGCGCGTATCCATCGACTTTTCCCGGCGCGACGAAAAAAGAATAAGCTTCAGCTGCAAGGTAGGGGCAACCACCGTGCTTGCGGGGGAGGTCGTTCGCGAGCCGAACAGTGTGGAAGGATGATCCTGGATACCAGCACTGCAATCAGTAGCCAGAGCGGCAGGCGCTGGCGTCCGTCTCCGGCGATTCGTGTCTCGGTGCTCCTGCACGCCGCGGCTTCCGTCGTGCTTGCGGCACACCCTCAGGCGTGGCCGTGGGTGCTGGGCGTGCTGGTGGCGAATCATCTGGTGCTGCTTTACGCCACGCTTTCACCGCGCGACCGCCTGTTGGGTCCGAACCTGGTGCGCCTGCCCGCCGCCGCTGCGCGTCGCCGGGAAATTTCGCTCACTTTCGACGACGGTCCCGATCCGGAAGTGACGCCCCGGGTGCTGGAACTGCTCGACCGCTATCAAGCCAAGGCAAGCTTCTTCTGCATCGGCGAAAAGGCGGCCGCCCGGCCCGAGCTGGTGAAGGAGATCGCGCGTCGCGGTCACAGCGTCGAGAACCACAGCTACCATCATCACCGGGCGTTTGCTTTTTTCGGAATTTCCAGATTGAAGCGCGAAGTGGACGCCGCGCAGGCCACCGTTGCTTCCATCACGGGCCGCCCGCCGGTTTTCTTCCGCGCGCCGGCCGGATTCCGCAGTCCGTTGCTCGATCCGGTGCTGGCTCCCCGCGGATTGCGCTACGTATCCTGGACGCGACGCGGCTTCGACGCGGTGAGCGCCGATCCGCGACGCATTCTGCGGCGGCTGACCCGGGGGCTTGCCGCCGGTGACGTGCTGCTGATGCACGACAGCGCTCCGGTAGTGCTGGCCGTGTTGCCCGCTTTGCTCGAGCAGTTGTCGGCGCGGGGCCTCAAGGCCGTTTCCCTCGTTTCAGCCTGCGCGAACGAGCCCGGCGAATAGAAATCCGAGGGGCGACGAGTGCAGCCTCTTCTCATCAGCCATATCTCCGTCGTGAACAGCCTCGGCTCGGGAGTGGAGGCGATGCGACGCGCCTTGCGCGAGAAGCGCTCCGGACTCGTGCCCTGTGACTTCGAGACGGCCCGCGTCGATACCTATGTCGGAGCTGTGCCGGCGCTGGACGATTTTCGCGTGAAACCCGATCTTCTCGACTACGATTGTCGCAACAACCGACTGGCGCAATTGTGCCTCGAGCAGGACGGATTCGCCGGGAAGGTCGCGGCGGCACGCGAGGATTACGGCGCCGAGCGAATCGGCTTTTATCTGGGCACGAGCACCTCGGGATTGCACGCGACCGAGCTCGCGTATCGCCATCGGGATCCGAAGACGGGCGCCTTGCCCGCCGGCTACCGTTACGCCGAGACGCAAAACGCCTACTCGCTCGGCGAATTCGTGCGGCGCTATCTCGGATTGGCCGGGCCGGGGTTCGTCGTCTCATCCGCGTGTTCTTCGACCGCGAAGGCCTTCGGCAACGCCGCGCGCATGATCACCGCGGGAATATGCGACGCTGCCGTGGTCGGGGGCGCCGACAGCCTGTGTCTTATGACGTTGTACGGGTTTCATTCACTGGGACTGACTTCACCCGGACCGTGCCGGCCTTTCGACGCGGATCGGGACGGAATCTCGATCGGCGAAGGGGCGGGCTTCGCGCTGATCGAGAAGGCGGATCGCGCCCAGTCCGGGGCGATCCTGCTTCTCGGCGTGGGCGAGAGCTCGGACGCTTACCATATGTCCACGCCCCATCCCGAAGGCCTGGGTGCGAGGCTCGCCATGCAGCAGGCCCTGGATTCCGCGGGGCTCAAGCCGTCCGACATCGACTATATCAACCTGCACGGCACGGCCACGAAGACCAACGACGCCAGCGAAGACAAGGCCGTGTTCGAAATCTTCGGGCCCGAGACCCCGTGCAGTTCGACCAAGGGGGCGACCGGGCACCTGCTCGGCGCGGCCGGAATCACCGAAGCGATCGTCTCCATTCTCGCAATCGAGAGCGGTTTGATGCCGGGCAGTGCGAACACGCGAAGCGTCGACCCCGCGATGAAGAGCAACTACCTGCTCGAAAACAGGCAGGCGAAAGTCACCTGCGCCCTGACCAACTCGTTCGGCTTCGGCGGGAGCAACTGCA
>DATHJM010000274.1:0-3093 GCA_035489775.1 Burkholderiales bacterium | reverse complement strand
CACCAATACCTTGATTCCCTACGACCAGCCGTCCTACAACGAGTACTTTACGGCGCGGGACTCGATCGCGATCGCGCGCGACCAGCTCGCCGCCACCGCCACCGGCGCGGTCGCGTCGCAGGGAGGGCGCGAGTTCGCTTTCCATCCGGCCCTGAGCTCGTTCAAGACCCGTTGGGACGAGGGCAAGCTCGCCGTGGTCGCCAACGTCGGTCCGCTCGTGGTTCCGACGACCAGGACGCAGTACCAGCAGCGCAGCGTGCCGCTTCCGCCGAAGCTTTTCTCGCACAACGACCAGCAGTCGGCGTGGCAGGCGGACGAGCCGCTTGGAGAAGGCGCGAGCCTCGGCTGGGGCGGCCGGCTGGGCGACCTGCTCGCGAGCCAGAACGCGACCGGCGTCTTCACGTGTATCTCGGCTTCCGGCAACGCGGTATTTCTTTCCGGCGCGAACGTCATCCAGTATCAGGTGAGCCCGAGCGGCCCGGTGTCGATCTCGGGCCTCTCCGGCACGCTGTACGGCTCGGCGAGCGCTACGACCGCCTACCGCAGCCTCCTCACGCGCACTACCGGAGGCGCGAACCTGTTCGAAGACCAGCTCGGCGTCGTCACCGGCCGCTCGATCACCGCGAACGAGCAGCTGCGCGCGACGATTCCGGGGGCCTCCACCCTGATCCCGGCGATCCCGGCGAACAACGGCCTCGCATCACAGCTCAACGTCGTAGCCCGCATCATCGCCGCAAGAGGCGCGCTCGGGATGGGCCGGCAGGTGTTCTTCGTCAGCCTCGGCGGCTTCGATCATCACGACTTCCTCCTCACCCAGCATGCCGATCGGTTGACGCAGGTGAACGCCGCAGTGGACGCGTTCTACGCCTGGCTCGTGCAGCTTGGCGTCCAGAACGACGTGACGCTCTTCACCGCCTCGGATTTCGGCCGCACCCTGACTTCGAACGGCGACGGGTCCGATCACGGCTGGGGCTCGCATCACTTCGTGCTCGGCGGGTCGGCCCTCGGCCACGAGATATACGGAAACTTCGCCCCGACCACCTTCGGCACAAGCGTCGACGTCGGACAGGGAAACACGGTGCCCGGCATTGCGGTCGATCAGTACGCAGCGACGTTCGCGCGCTGGCTGGGCGTGAGCGACACCGACGTGCCGCTCGTCCTTCCGAACGTGGTGCACTTCGGCACCTCGCGCTACCTCGGGTTCCTCTAGGGATCGAGCGTCAGCCGCACCGCCGCCCGGAAGACAAAAGGCCTGGAAAATCTCCAGGCCTTTTGTTTGGAGCGGGCAGGAGGTGAGCCGAGTCGAGCAGGATCGGGTTGTACGGCCAGTCGCCGAACACAGCGAGCGTCAGCGAGTCATCCGGGCGCCGGTCGAACGGCGTGTCGTCGTGGGCGGTTACTGTGAGCGGAACGAGCGCGGCGGCGAGAAGCGCGGCCGAGGCGAGGAGTTTTTTCATGGCTTTCCCTTGTATGGTCGGGCGCAGCCCGGTCGAATGACGAAGTGCGCGGATGCGAGACTAGACGGGGAAAGTTACAGCGCTATGACAGGATGGCTGGCACTCCTACGGATACAGCACCTCCACATTCTCCGGCTTCAACCACTCGGCGAGCGACTTCATCAGCGCGTCATCCAGGTTGACGCGCCAGTTGTCGCCGAGTTGCATTTCGACGCTCGCGCCGCCGCTGCGGTAGCGGACCTCGACCGGACATCGTCCGTTGCGGTAAGGCTCGAGCAGCGTCTTGAGTTTCGCCGACGCGGCGGCGCCCGCCTGCGAGGCCTCGCCATTCATCGACAGCCGCACCCCCCGCGCAAACCGGCTGCGCGCGCCGGCCACGTCGTAGATGCGATCGGCGGCGACGCGCATGAACACGGCTTCGCCCTCCTCGCCCACGGAGCGGCGCACGTTTCTCACCTTGGCTTCGATCACCACGACCGCGTCCTCCTTGGCGAGGTCGCGGTACTGGTCGAACACCTCGCTGTATACAGTGACCTCCTGCGTCGCGGTGCCGTCCGACAGGTTGAGGACCACCATGCGGCCGCCCTGTGTCCTCTGAACCCTGACCGATTCCACCACCCCGGCGATCAGCTGCGTGCGCGTCCCGCCTTCGCCCTCCGCCGAGGCCGCGAGGCTGCGCAGGTTCGTCCGGACGAAGCGCCCGATCTCGGCGCGGTACGCGGTGAAAGGGTGCCCCGAGAGATAGAATCCGAGGCTCGCCTTTTCCTCGCGCAGGCGCTGCGCCTCTTCCCACCGCGGCGCGGCGACGAGCGCCGGCTTCTGCTGCGATCCGCTCTCGCCCGCGCCGAAGAGGCTCACCTGTTTCGCGTTGCGCTCGGTCTGCTCGGCCGCCTCCAGGGCGATGCCCACCGAAGCGAGCAGGCTGGCGCGCGTGGAATGGTCGCCCGCGTTGACGCCATCGAAGGCGCCGGCGCGCACCAGCGCCTCGACCGTGCGCCGGTTGACGCTGCGCTTGTCGACGCGCTCGCAAAAGTCGAACAGGTCGCGGAACGGACCGTCCTTGCGCGCCGCGAGGATCGCGGCGATCGCCGATTCGCCGGTGCCTTTCACCGCGCCCAGGCCGTAGCGGATCGTTTTTGCGTCCACCGGAACGAAGCGGTATTCGCCCGAGTTGATGTCGGGCGCGAGCACCTTCAGGCCGCTGGCGACGGAGTCCTCGTAAAACTGGTGCACCTTGTCGGTGTCGCCCATCACCGCGGCGAGGTTGGCCGCCATGAATGCGGACGGATCATGTGCCTTGAGATACGCCGTCTGGTAGGCGATGAGGGCGTAGGCGGCCGCGTGCGACTTGTTGAACCCGTAGCCCGCGAACTTCTCCATCAGGTCGAAAAGCAGGATCGCCTTGGCGCGCGGCAGGCGGTTCTTCTCGGCGCCGGCGACGAACACGTCGCGCTGCTGCGCCATCTCTTTCGCGTCCTTTTTGCCCATCGCGCGGCGCAGCAGGTCCGCGCTGCCGAGCGAGTAGCCGCCCATCACCTGCGCGATCTGCATCACCTGCTCCTGGTACAGGATGACGCCATAGGTCGGCGTCATCACGGAGGTCAGGTCGGGGTGCAGGTAATCGATGGGGCCGGTG
>DATHJM010000273.1:0-2561 GCA_035489775.1 Burkholderiales bacterium | reverse complement strand
CAAATAGCCCTTCACCGGATTGGTGCTCTCCAACATGGTCTCGACAAAGATTTCCTGATCGGCGCCGTGAACATCCGCCGCGGCAAGGTAGATGAATCCCGCTCCGGCCGGAGCGTTAAGCCTGATGTCGCCGTTCTCCGGCCACGAATCGGTGGTGTCCGTGGTCCAATTGTAGTCAGTCCCCGCCAGGTCTGCGGATTGTCCTTGTGGTCCTTGCGGGCCTTGCGGGCCCGTTGCGCCCGGCTGTCCCGCCGGTCCTTGCGGCCCAGTCGCGCCAGTGAGGCCGGTCGGACCGGTTGGCCCTGCAGGACCCGCCGGGCCACTCGCTCCCGCGGGACCGGTGAGTCCTTGCAAACCCTGGGGGCCCTGGGGTCCGGTTGGGCCCTGAAGGCCTTGCGGTCCCGGCGGACCGAGCAGGCTAATATCGAGCTGCGGCTCGTGGCCAGTCAGGGTCGATTCCTTGCTGTCAAAGTAGAGATTCAAACTCGCGCTGTTCGTGCCGGTCTCGATGATAAAGCCCTGGTTGACCAAAGTGCCCGCGAGCCAGGCCTGGACCCAGTCAGTCACATCGATGCTGACAAATTGTCCGATAGAGCTAACGACAAGATTCGCGTGTTTCGGTAAGCCGTACGTCAGGCTCGCGGCGGTATTATGCGTAAGAGTCGATTCGCTCCATGCCGCGGTAACCGGAGTCAAGGTAATCGACCCCGTGGTGAGGGACGAACTATTCACCCAAAGAGTAAGCCGCGCTTGTTCGACATCGGCCGCCGTCGTGCCGGGCGGCAGCGTGGCGGTGCTGAATTTCAAAAAGGCGCGCATGATAGTCGTGCCGCTCTTGTACACGCGCAGGTCGCCGCTGGTTCCGTAATTGGTGGTGGCCTTGTTCGACGTCGAGTCGACGTAGGTGTCCTGCAACAGCAGCGCATCTACGGCGAGCGCGTTGTGCGTGGCCCAAAACAATGTCAGCACCACGGCTGAAACAAAAAGGCGACGAAGCAAATGAGTATTCGTATTCATAGAAAGAGAAGTGAGGGTCTCACGGACGCTGATCGAAGGGCGGATCATGCGGGCACGGCGGGACCCCGTCTAGTCATGTAAAACAAGGATTTTTGCGTCGGGCCTTATTTCGGCTTCGGGCATCTATGAGCTGCCTGGCGTGCGATTCTTAATTATCCTCTCGAATTCGGATTCACCCAGATGACCCCTTCAACGAGCGCAAGCCGTGCATCGGCGGCACCCCAGCAGAAGCAGACTTTTGCGCGCGCCTGTCTGTCTCGGCATCATGGTAAACCATGAGCGCGATGCTCCACATTGTTCCACCACCGAATGCGCTCGAGAATCGTCGACGCATCGTCGTCGTGGATGATCATGCCTTTATGCGTGACTTAATCGCGCGCGAGTTAACCCGAAATGATGGACATTACGAGGTGGTCGCGGCGGTAGGGACGGCCGCAGACGCAGTCGCCGTTTGCCGGCGCCTGAAGCCCGATTTGCTGGTGCTCGACATCAACCTGCCGGATCGGACCGGAATCGCTGCGGTGCCAGAGATTCGTCGCGCCTCTCCAGCAACGCGCATTCTTCTTTGCACCGCGTATCCGAAGGAGGATTGGTTTGGAGAAGCGACCAGCTGCGGGGCCGACGGCTTCGTCGAGAAGACAAACACCTGGGACGATTTCCTTGTCGCCGTGGATCGGGTAAGCCGCGGCCAGCGTTACTTCTGCTCAAACGCTGCCGACCGGGCGGCAACGCGGGAGACGCCTCAGGTGCGGCTAACCGCGCGGGAGCGCGAAGTCCTGAAAATGATCGCGGGCGGGATGACGACGAAGGAGATCGCGGCCCGACTTTTCATTAGCATTCCGACGGTTGAAACGCACCGGGCGAACCTGATGGGAAAAACGAGCGCACGCAACGTGGCCGGGCTCGTTCGCTTCGCGATCGACGCTGGGGTTTGTTGAGGCGGCACTTGCCGGCGCCGCGCCAGAAACTACAATCGTCCCGTGGCCGATTCATCAACTCCGACAGCCCAGATCAATTACAAGATCGGGAACGAACGCCTCATCAAGGTGACGGAGAACGCGTCGCGGAAACTGAATTCGCTCCTGGAAAAGCAGGGTCGGGCCACGGGCGCGCTGCGGGTCGCGGTGATCGGTGGGGGTTGTTCGGGATTGCAATACAAGATGGACCTCGTGGACGGCCCGGCGAACCGCGACATCATGGTGCAATCGTCCAACGTCCGCGTCGTCGTCGATCCGAAAAGCGCGCTCTTCGTGAGCGGTTCGCTCCTCGATTTCAGCGACGACCTTCAGAAAGGCGGGTTCAAAGTCACCAACCCGAACGCGGTCGCGCATTGTTCCTGCGGCGAGAGCTTCGCGGCATGACGGATTACTTCGCGCTGCTTGGGCAGCCGCGCGCGCCGTGGCTCGATCCCGCCGCGCTCAAGGAGGCGTACCACCGCCAAACGCTCAAAAGCCATCCCGACACGGCGACGCCGGATCGCGGGAACGATTTCGCCGAACTCAACGAGGCCTACCAGGTTTTGCACGATCCGAAGCGGCGGCTCC
>DATHJM010000272.1:0-4186 GCA_035489775.1 Burkholderiales bacterium | reverse complement strand
CGGGAGCGCCATGCAGGCGCTGACCCTGGGCGCGCCGATCATGGCCGCGGCGGGATTGAAGGTCCTCTACGATGTGCTGCTGTACGTGTCGTTTCGCAAGCTCAAGGCGCCGGAGGAGCGTTAGCTGTGCCGGGCGCGCGGGCAGCGTCGCGGGTGGGTCCTTTGCAAAGGAGACAGCGCCAATGACCGGACGATATCTCGAAGACTTCGCAGTGGGGCAGACCTTCGGCTCCGGGCGCCTGCGGGTCGAGAAGGAACGGATCAAGACCTTCGCCGCCGAATTCGACCCGCAGCCCTTTCATCTCGACGAAGAGGCTGCACGCGGCTCGATATTCCGGGGACTGGCGGCGAGCGGCTGGCACACCGCCGCGATGACCATGCGGCTCCTGGTCGAGAGCGAGTTGAAACCCGCGGGCGGGATAGTCGGTGCGGGCTTTGACGAGTTCCGCTGGCCACGACCGGTGCGGCCCGGGGACGAGCTGCACCTCGAGAGCGAAGTTCTCGAAGTGCGTCCTTCGAAGTCCCGTCCGGAGCAGGGATTGATCAAAGTGAGGACGACGACGAAGAATCAGGACGGGGAACCGGTACAAGTCTCCATCGGCAATCTCGTCGTGCCGCGCCGCCCTCCATAGCGCGAAAAACCGCCCGCCAAAGGCTTCCTGGCGAAGATTCTCTAGGAATCCCGGTGGTTCATCGTTCTTCGCGGCCGGTTTCCGGCGAATGTTTTTTGCACATCCCGCCAGGATTTTTGCTGATGCCACGGCCGGTCCCTCTTCGGCTTGGTTTGTTGTCCCGTAATCTGGGCCAGTTTTCTGAGCCGCCCGATCGCCAGAGTTGCGGCTTCGATGTCCGCCTGGAGTGCGGCGCTTTCCGCCTTCATCCCCGGCGATTTCCTCTTGCGCGGGAGCACTTCGTACAATTTGCCGAGCGCCCAGCTGCATGACACCGGGACACCGGACGTCTTTTCCCTTTCCTGACGCTGCATCTCGATGCTCGCAAGGGCGTCGATCATCTCTGCGGTCGCAGGTTCTGTATGCATTTGACCCTCCTTCGGAGGATTATCGAGCGGGCTCTGGTCAGCGGTGAGTTGGAACGGCGTCTTCGAGCCTGGACATCAAGACGCTCGCAAGTGCGCATCGATCAACATCTTCGCGGCGCGAGCTACGTTCCTTGCCGGACCGCGCGCCCCCAGAGTCTGAGCAGTGACCTGGGCGCCTTCCATCAGGAAAAACAGCTGATCGGCCAGCAGCCTGCATTCCCGGGCGCCCATCTGGGTGCAGATCTGGACCAGCCGGGCGCGCAATTTCGCCTTGTGTGCCTCGATCACTTTTCTCGCGGGGTGATCTCTCTCGGTGAGCTCCACCGCCGCATTCGCCATGGGGCAGCCTCGAGTCTTGGGATCGGCAACGTGCTTCGCCAGCAGAGCAAAGGCGGCCTTGACCTGCCTGCGGGGATCCTTGGGATGCCGGCTGGCCATGGCGTCCCACGTCTGCCAGAAGTTGGCGTCGTGCTCGCGCAGCCATTCGGCCACCAACTCGTCCTTGGAAGGGAAGTTCCGGTACAGGCTCATCTTGGTCGTATCGGCTTCTGCTGCAATCGTCTCCACCCCGACTGCACGGATTCCCTTGAGGTAGAAGAGTTCCGAGGCCGTATCGAAGATGCGTTTCCGGGCGCTCGGGCGGTTCTCGCCCCGCTTCCCGGGAGACCGCAGATGCGATCGTCCGTTGGTTTTGGATGGCCTGGTCATGTGCAATCTGGTTGACAAGAGAGTTACCGGTCAGTATCATACACCTCCTTCTAGAAACGACCAGCCAGTATCTCGCCGCTGACTGAACTTCACCGTCTCGATCGGCGGTCAGTAAATCAACCGGATGTCGCACGTATGCCAGAATCGACGAGTCTTGCTCGCACCGGTTCTCTTTTGGCCGCGCGAATGGCGAGCGGCCACCCATTGACCGTTAAGGATGCAATCTCATGATGAAAATCCGTCCCTTGCACGACCGCGTTGTGGTTGAGCGTCTCGATGAAGAGCGCAAATCCGCAGGCGGCATTGTCATACCCGACAACGTTGCGGAGAAACCCGACCAGGGCGAGGTTATCGCCGTGGGTAAAGGCAAGATCCTCGAAGACGGCAAAGTACGCCCGCTCGACGTCAAGGTCGGCGATCGGATTCTCTTCGGCAAGTACACCGGTCAGGCCGTGAAAATCGAAGGTACCGAGTACCTCGTGATGCGTGAAGACGACATCATGGGCGTCGTCGCAAAGTAAACAAGGCAAGGCCAACCCATTCAGGAGCAAGACATGTCAGCCAAAGATGTCCGTTTTCATGATGCCGCGCGCCACAAAATGCTCGCAGGCGTGAATATCCTCGCCGATGCGGTCAAGGTGACCCTCGGCCCCAAGGGCCGTAACGTGATCCTCGAGCGCACTTACGGCGCACCCACCATAACAAAGGACGGCGTGTCGGTCGCCAAGGAAATCGAGCTGAAGGACAAGTTCGAGAATATGGGCGCGCAGATGGTGAAGGAAGTCGCCTCGAAAACGTCGGATGTCGCGGGGGACGGCACGACCACTGCGACCGTGCTCGCGCAATCGATCGTGAAAGAAGGCATGAAGTTCGTCGCCTCCGGAATGAACCCGATGGACCTGAAGCGGGGCGTCGACAAGGCGGTCATTGCCGTGGTCGAGGAGTTGAAGAAGATGTCCAAGGCCTGCACCACCAGCAAGGAAATCGCCCAGGTCGGCGCCATTTCGGCCAATGCGGATAACGAGATCGGCAAGATCATCTCCGACGCAATGGAGAAAGTCGGCAAGGAAGGCGTGATCACGGTGGAAGATGGCAAGGGCCTGCAGACCGAGCTCGAGGTGGTCGAAGGCATGCAGTTCGACCGGGGGTATCTCTCGCCGTATTTCATCAACAACGCCGAAAAGCAGATGTCGGTCCTGGACAATCCCTACGTGCTTCTGTACGACAAGAAGATATCCAACATCCGCGACCTGCTGCCGCTCCTCGAACAGGTGGCGAAGGCCGGACGGCCGCTGCTCGTCATCGCCGAGGAAGTCGAAAGCGAAGCCCTCGCCACCCTCGTGGTCAACAATCTGCGCGGCATCCTCAAGACCTGCGCGGTGAAGGCGCCGGGGTTCGGCGATCGCCGCAAGGCCATGCTTGAAGACCTCGCCATCCTCACCGGCGGCCAGGTCATCGCCGAAGAAATCGGCCTGACCCTCGAGAAGGTTACCCTCAAGGACCTTGGCCAGGCGAAGCGCGTCGAAGTGGACAAGGAAGAGACGACCCTTATCGACGGCGCGGGCGATCCCAAGGCGATCGAGGCGCGGGTGAAGAGCATTCGCACCCAGATCGAAGAAGCCACCAGCGACTACGACAAGGAAAAGCTGCAGGAGCGGGTGGCCAAGCTCGCCGGCGGCGTTGCGTTGGTCAAGGTGGGTGCTGCGACCGAAATCGAAATGAAAGAGAAGAAGGCGCGCGTCGAAGACGCGCTGCACGCGACCCGCGCGGCGGTCGAGGAGGGCATCGTTCCCGGCGGCGGCGTGGCGTACATCCGGGCTCGCAGCGCTCTGGACAAGATCAAGGGCGACAACCCCGACCAGGAGGCCGGCATCAAGATCGTGCGCCGCGCGCTGGAAGAGCCGTTGCGCCAGATCGTCGCCAACGCGGGCGAAGAGCCCTCGGTGGTGATGAACAAGGTCGCCGAAGGCAAGGGCAACTTCGGCTTCAATGCCCAGACTGAAGCCTACGGCGATCTCGTCGAGATGGGCGTGGTCGACCCGACCAAGGTCGCGCGCACTGCACTGCAGAATGCGGCTTCCGTGGCCGGCCTGCTGCTCACCACCGAAGCGATGGTTGCCGAGCTGGTGGAAGAGAAGGAGAGTGCCAGCCCCGGCGGTCACGGCATGGGCGGCATGGGGGGCATGCAAGGGATGGACATGTAATGCCCGGCCCGGATTTTCGGCGAGCTTGAGCACAGCGTCAATGCACAAACAGGCCGCGAAGAAAGAGAAGGCTGCAGAGACAGCCCGTTTTTTTCGCGCGGGAGGAGTTTCGCGGTTTTCTGGCGATCCCCGGCATCCGACAGGGTGTTGGGTTTTTCTCCCGATTTGCGTCAGAGAGGGTTCGGCGGATTGATTTCCGCATCGTTCGACGAAACTGCAAAGGAACGCCCATGGC
>DATHJM010000271.1:0-6822 GCA_035489775.1 Burkholderiales bacterium | reverse complement strand
GCACGAACTGCTCGGCAGCCTCGATCGTCGGAAGCGGCGGCCACTTGCCGACGTAAGAGCTGAGCCGCTCGAGCGAAACCGCGGTGAGCACCGGCCCGACATCGTTGAGCACCAGCCGCTGTATCGGCGAATTGCGCATCGCCGCGAGGGTCATCCCGATCAGCCCGCCGAGCGAGGTGCCGACCCAGTGCACCGATTCCACGTCCAGGCGCGCGATCAAGGTGACCATGTCGAACGCGTAGGTCGGCACCACGTACTCCATCGGATTCTCGAGCCAGTCGGAATCGCCGCGTCCGGCGACGTCAGGACAGATCACGCGGTATCCGTGGCGGACCATTTCCGCGGCGAGGCGGTCGAAATCGCGCGCGCAGCGGGTGAGCCCGTGGACGCAGACGAGGGTCTTCGCGCTGTTCGGCGCGCCCCATTCGAGATAGGCAATGCGGTGCAGCCCGCTCGCGCTCGCGCACTGCACCTTGCGGCGCCGGAAGGGTTCGCTCATCTTTCAGGGCGCAGCCAGGACCGCCGCAGCAGTTCCGGGATCCAGTGCGCGTCTTTCCCGAACGAATCGAGGGCGAGGCCGCCGTTTTCCGGCCGGAGCACCTTGCGCAGCTTTTCCGAGCGCAGGTTCGCCGCGCGCACCGGATAGCCGTAAGCCGCGAAGCGCGCCCGCTCGACCGCGGTCTCCGCAGGCTCGCTCTCCTCGAACCATATCCATTCGCTCGAGAATTCCTGCGCGAGCCGGTCGAGCTCGCGCAACTCGTCTTCCGCGATCGGCTCCCGCGGCGCGAGCTCCGCGTAGGCCGCGACGCCTGCGGAAACCGTCCAGCGCTCCGCCCATTCGGCCTCGATCCCGTCGGACGCGGACAGCTCGCAGGAACCGGCCGATCCCGCGATGCGGAAGAAAGCGTGCTGGCCCGAAGCGATGACGTAGCCGTGCCAGGACTCGCGCCAGCGCGCGCAGGCGAGCGCAATGCGCAGCCCGCCGTCCGCGCCGGCCAGGACCTCCAGAAGGATCGCGCCGCCGGGCGCATGCGACTGCACCGCCTGCTCGGCCAGCACGCCGTTCCTGATGATCGCGCGGCCGCTCCTGCCCGACCCGGCGTCGCTCCATTGCACTTCGACGGTGAGATCCGGAAACGCCTGCGAAGCCGACACGAAAGGCGGGAAGGGAATGCCCCCGCGCAGCCTGAACTCGTACTCAAGCCGCCCGGCCGAGTGCAGCTCGCGGCAGGAATCGTCGCCGCCCTCTTCCTCGAGCAGGCGATTGACGTGACCGCGGTATTCCCGGAGCAGCCCGGGATCGCCGACTACGGTAATCGTCGCATTCAGATTCGAGTACCTCAGTCGGCCTTGATGCCGGCTTCCTTGACCACCTTTGCCCAGCGCGCTTTTTCATTGGCGATGAACGTGCCGAGCGCTTCCGGCGTGCCGGCGCGCACCTCGGTGCCCTGTTTCGCCAGGAACTCCTTCATGTCGCTGGTATTCAGGATCCGTCCGAGCTCCGCGTTGAGCCTGGTCACGATCGCGCGGGGTGTGCCGGCCGCCGCGAGCAGTCCCTGATAGGAGCCGGTTTCGAAGCCCGGAAGAGTCTCGGCCACCGTGGGCAACTCGGGCGCGGAAGGCACGCGCTGCGCGCTGGACACCGCGAGCCCCTTCAAGCGGCCGCCTTTGACGGACGGATAGGTGGCGAGCATCCCGTTGAACAGCACGTTGGCGTTGCCCGCGATCACGTCCGTGACCGCCGCCGAGCCGCCCTTGTAGGGGATGTAGGTCCACAGCACGCCGGTACGCGCCGCGAATTCGACGCCCGCCAGGTGCGGCGCGCCGCCGGTGCCCGAGTTGGCGAAATTGAGCTTGCCCGGATTTGCCTTGGCGTAGGCAATCAGCTCCTTCACGCTGCCGACCGGCACCGACGGATGCACCGCCAGCACGTGCGGCGAATACGAAACCATCACGATCGGCGAGAAGTCCTTCGCCGGATCGAAGGGCATGTCGGTATACACGCTCGGATTGATCGACAGCGCGCCGACGTCCGAGAGCAGCATGGTGTAGCCGTCCGGCGCCGACTTGGCGACGTAGTCCGCGCCGACGTTGCCGTTGGCGCCGGTGCGGTTTTCCACCACCACCGGCTGGTTCCAGACTTCGGTGATCCTGGGACCGATGGCGCGCGCCAGGATGTCCGAGGTGCCGCCCGCGGCGAAGGGGACGATGATGCGGATCGGCTTGTTCGGGTACTGCTGGGCCTGCGCCTGCAGAGCTGCGGGCAGGCTTGCGGCGAGAACTGCGCTGAGGGCTGCGGCAACGCGTTTCATGGAGGTCCTCCGGGTTCGCACAAGGGCAGAGTGCGGATTGTAACCGGCAGGTCCCCTACTCGTGCCAGTAGCGCCGAGCGCGATCGCGCTCGGCGTCCACGCGCGAGGTTCCCGGCGCGAAGCGCAGCTGGATCGCCCCGCCGGTATCGGTGCGAAGGGGCTCGCTGCCCGCCTCGCGATAGCGCGCGAGCACATCCTCGCGCGGATGGCCGAAGCGGTTGCGATAGCCAGCGGCGAAGATCGCGTAACGCGGCGCCACCTGCTTCACGAACTCCGGTGTCGACGAGCTGGCGCTGCCGTGATGGGGTACGAGCAGCGCTTCCGCTGGAAGCAGCAAAGGCGAGCGCAGGAGGAGCTCGCGCTCGGCGGCGCGCTCGATGTCTCCGGTGAGCAGCACGCTGCCCGCGCGGGCTTCGATCCTCAATACGCAGCTCTGGTTGTTCGCCCTCACCGCACTGCCCGCGGGGGCGTCCGCGCCAGGGTGGAGAAATTCGAAGGAGACTCCATCCCAAAGCCACTTGCGCCCGGCGACGCAGGGCGCGCGCCAGACCGGTGCCGCAAGCAAAGCGTGGTCCGGGGAAAGCGAGGACCACAGCACAGCGACCGGAATCGCCTCGAGCACCGAGCCCGCGCCGCCCGAGTGGTCGCGGTCGTCGTGGGAGACGACCAGTGCATCGAGCGCGGCTATCCCTTCGCCGCGGAGGTAAGGAATGATGACGCGGCTGCCGCTGTCCGCAAAGGCGTTGAACGCCGGACCGGCGTCGTAGAGCAGCGCGTGCCTTTCCGTGCGCGCGAGCACGGCGAGCCCCTGCCCCACGTCGAGCACGGTGATCCAGAGTTCTCCGTCCCGGGGGCCCGGCGGGCTCGCGGCAAAGAGGGGCAGCATAAGCAGTGCCCCGAGTGACCTCGCCGGAAATCCGCGCGGGAGCAGCAGCCAGGCGATACCGGCGAGCGCAAGCGGCACGGTCCACGGCACCGGCGCGTGCTGATGCCAGACCGCGCTCGGCAACGCGGCGAGCCAGTCGAGCACCGCCATCAGGGCTTCGAGAATCGCGTGCCCGAGCGCAAGCGGCCAGTCGAACGGAAGCACCGCGCCGGCAAGCGCGAGCGGGGTGATGACGAAGCTCACCAGCGGGATCGCGACCGCGTTGGCGACCGGGGACACGAGCGACACCTGCTGGAACAGCACCAGCAGCAGCGGAGCGAGGCCCGCGGTCACCGCCCATTGCACCTTTCCCCACTGCGCGAGCCAGTGGGGTTTGGCGGTGCGACCGGTCGCCACGAAGAAAATCACGGCGACCGCGGCGAACGAAAGCCAGAATCCCGGAGACAGGACCGCCCAGGGATCGAGCACGAGGACGATGAAGAGCGCCGCCGCGAGCACGCGCGAGGCGCCGGACGCGCGCCCGAGCCACAGCGCCAGAGCGACCACGCCGACCATGTAGAGCGTGCGCTGGGCAGGAACGGCATATCCGGAAATGAGGCAATAAGCGAACGCGGCAAGAAAGCCGGCGAGCGCAGCGGCTTTCTGCGCGGGCAAGGCGAGCGCGAGGTTCGCGCTGCGCCGCCAGCCCCAGGACACCAGCACCGCAAACAAGCCGGCAACCATGGTCACGTGAAGGCCGGAGATGGACATCAGGTGGCTTACGCCGGTGCGGGCGAACAACTGCCACTGCTCCGGACCGATGGCGTTCTGGTCCCCGATCGCGAGCGCGATCAATACGCCCGCGTAAGGACGCTCGGGCAGCGCCCTGCGGATTTTTTCCCGCGCCGCCTCGCGCATCCTTTCGAGCCAATATTGGGGCACCCGGGCCGCCAGACGCTCGGGAGCGGCTTGCGCGCGCTCATCGCCTGCGCGGCGCGAGGGCATTCTCACGTAGCCGGTCGCGCGAATGCCGCGCTCGAGAAGCCAGGCCTCGTAATCGAATCCGTGCGGGTTGGCGCTGCCGTGCGGCCGGCGCAGCCGCACCGTGAAGCGCCAGCGCTCCCCGGCCCGTACCGGAATCACGCCCTGGAAATCTTCCGCGGCGAATCCCCCGTACGAAGAGAGAACGATGCGCCGCGGCACGCCGTTGTCTGGAGATTCCACGTCGAATTCGAAGCGCACGCCGCGCTCGAAGGCCTGCGGAAGTCCGCCGACGACACCCGTGACGACGACATCGCGCCCCTCCAGCTCCGGATCCAGCCGATCGGAGAGCCGCAAGTGCGCGAGCGCCGCGGCCCAGGCGAAACCGAGGGCGGCGAAGCCGATGAACATCGCGCCGGCTTCGACCGCGGGCGATGCGCGCCTGGAGAACCCGATCCCGGCGATCGCCGCAAGGGCAAGACACGCCGCGAGCCACATCGCCCCGGGCAACGCGGCCTGCTGTTGCAGCAGGCACACGCCGAGCGCGAAACCCAACGCGGCGACCCTCATCGCGATCCGGCGGCGCCTTTCATTCCGCGATTAACGGCCAGGGGTCCCGGAGGTTGATATGCTAGCCGGCCATGCCGCGAAAATTCCTCCGCAAGTACCTGCCGAGCCACGAGTCGATCCGGCAGAACCGGTACATCGCGCTCTTCGGCTCGCTGCTCCTTCACCCGAACTTGTGGCACCTCAACCGCCATTCCGTCGCGGGTGGATTGGCGATCGGACTGTTCGCCGGACTCGTACCAGGGCCGCTCCAGATGCTGACCGCGGCGCTTCTCGCGGTTCCGCTGCGGGTCAACCTGCCCGTCGCGCTCGCCACCACGCTCTACACCAATCCGCTCACCATCGGACCCCTCTACGTGATTGCGTACTGGATCGGCACCTTGCTCGTTCCGGGCGACAGCGCGCCCTTCGTCCATCCTCCGGAATTCGACTGGTCGAATTTCGGCGCCTGGCTGCGCGCGCTATTCGATTGGACGCTCTCGCTCGGCAAACCTCTCGCCGTGGGCCTGGTGGCCCTGGCCGCCGGGCTCGCGATCGCCGGCTACATCATCGCGCAACTCGCCTGGCGCGCGTACGTGGTCCGTGCCTGGCGCAGGCGCAAGGAGAAGCGTGCGGGAAGGGACGTGTAATAACGGGCGCTTTACAGACGGGCGATCTGTCGACTAGATTGGCAACTGATTTGTCACCTGCTGCAACCTGACAACCCGGACGCGCGGCGAGCATCGCGGCTACACAAGGAGGATCTATGCGCCGACATTTATCGTTACTCAGCCTTCTCGCTGTGCTCACGGCGGCGTGCGCCACAATCAGCGACGACGGCTCGCGCCTTGCAACCGTGGATCACTACGTTCGGGTGAAGTCTACTGCGCCGGCCTTCGCCGGTCAGGATGCGCAGATCTACGTGCGCGAAGTGGCGCTCGCTGGCATGGCCTTGCGCGGAGCTCAGGCTGCGGACCGCGTGGTGCTGTTCGTGCACGGCGCGGGCACGCCGGCGGAGGTTACGTTCGACGTTCCCTACAAAGATTACAGTTGGATGGCGTACCTGGCCAAGGCTGGTTTCGATGTCTTTGCGATGGACATGACCGGCTACGGCCGCTCCACGCGCCCGCCGGCCATGAACGACCCATGCAATCTTTCGAAGGCGCAGCAGGCGCAGTTTGTTCCGAACCTTATCCCGGCCCCGTGCGCCCCATCGCATCCCTCGCCTATCACCACGATGGATTCGGACTGGAACGACATCGGAGCGGTAGTTGATCACCTGCGCGCACTTCGCCGCGTTGATAAAGTTTCGCTCGTAGGCTGGTCGCAGGGCGGGCCGCGCGCGGCCGGCTATGCGGCGCGCAACCCGGAGAAGGTGGCGCGGCTGGTTGTGCTGGCGCCCGCCTATACCCGTGCGTCGCCGCTCGAAGCGCCGAACCCGCTTCCTGCGAGCAGCGGACCAATGACCGCTCAGTCCCAGGCGGACTTCAAGGCCAACTGGGATCGCCAGGTCGGCTGTCCCGAACAGTACGAACCAGCTGCCAGCGCCGCAGTCTGGACTGACATGCTCGCTTCCGATCCCGTCGGCGCCACCTGGGGTGCCGGCGTCCGCCGCGCGCCGCAGGTGCCAACATGGGGTTTCAATCAGGCCGTCGTTGCCAGGATGCGGACGCCCTTCCTGATGGTGACAGGCGTACACGACAAGCAGGTAGCGCCCGAACGCGTTCGGGACCTCTACGCGGATCTGGGGTCGAGGCAGAAAGTCATCATCGAGCTGGCATGTTCATCCCACAATGCCATGTGGGAAAAGAACCGCTTGCTGCTCTTCAAGGCCTCGCTCGAATGGCTGAAGGACGGCAAGGTGAATGGAATGTCCGAAGGCGAATTGAAGCTCGGCTCCTAGCCCGTCCGCAGCGCAGAACGTTCGGGCTCATCCATGCCAGCCTGGCTCATCCCCGCACTCAAGGCCGCACTGCCTCACATCGGCACGATCATTTCAGCCGCCGCGCCGGTATTCACGAGGAAGAATGCCGACGCGGTCGCCATCACCGAGCTTCAGTCCGCAGCGTCCCAGAACGCGGCGAACATCAAGGAGCTGGCGGCGGAATTGCAGAGCAC
>DATHJM010000270.1:0-4762 GCA_035489775.1 Burkholderiales bacterium | reverse complement strand
TTCCTTGTCCGCGAGGATGCCCCAGATCGCTTCGCGCGACCCCGAGATCGTTTTAGCCAGGGATGGATCGCCGTCCTGGACGAGGGAGAGCACCTTGAGGACCAGCATGTCGTACGGTTGGCGCAGGGAGGCAACGCTGGGCGGTTGCCCGCCCTGGTAATGGTCCTGGAACTGTTTCAGCAGGTCATCCATCTGGTTTTTGAGCGCGAGCTTGGTGAAAACGCCCATGGCGCTGGTCTCGCGCAGCCGCGTCTTCAGAGCCGCCACGTCCAGCGGCGGCTCCAGGTTCCTGGCAACGGGAGCAGGCTCGTTCTTTCTTGGCTGCTCAACGGCCATGGGAGAGGCGGAAACTTTTGCAGTCGTCTTGGCGGGCGGCAGAGCGGCTTTGGCGGCGTTCTGGCTCTTGGAGGGCGGCGCCGTCTGAGCCGGTGCAACGGCCACCGGCGCGGTTCCGATGGCTTCGCTCCCGGTCATCTCGGGCTGCGGACCGGTCATCCAGGAGCAGCCCCCCGCGAACGCCAAGAAGAGAATCCCGACAATGCACGCTTTCATCGTTTTTCCTTCGCTCGAACATCGTTGCGCGCCTTGAATGCGCTTGCAGCGATGGTACTCCTCGCCGCCGCAATCTCAGTTCGTTGGCGAACACAGGTGCTCGCGCGCCTGCGTTGGCTGCCGCACATAGTTCCCTGGAGATGGCGCATACACTTTCGCACAACGATCCACGTGAGAGGTGGCGGCGTTTGAGACTGAACCAGTCGGTTGTTCGGTGGAAGATCGCGCGAGGCCTCGCGGCAGGTTTGCTTGCCGTCCTTGCCGGATGCAGTTCCCTGCCGACCATCGTTCCCGACATGGGAAGGCACCCAACCCGGCCTGTCCAACTCGAGGGCGCGCGCGGCCCCCTGACCGCCCAGCAAAGCAAGGCGATCCTCGACCGGCTCAAGAGCCGCGGCGAGGAAACCAACATCTTCGACCGGCATCTGGCGCTGGAAGAGGCCATCGTCGGGAGCCCGTTGATGGTGGGCAACAAGGTGGTCCTGCTGCCGGACAACACGGTTACCTTTCAGTTCATGTTTGCCGCGATCCGCGGTGCGAAAGACCATATCAACATGGAAACCTACATCATCGAGGACGATGAGATAGGAAAGCGTTTTGCGGATGCGCTCATCGAGAAGCAGGCGCAGGGCGTGCAGGTGAATTTCATCTACGACAGTGTGGGGTCGATCAACGCGCCTCAGGAATTTTTCAAGCGTCTCACCGACAGCGGCATCAAGGTCGTGGAGTTCAACCCGATCAACCCGCTGACCGCCAAGAAGGGCTGGGACGTCAATCAGCGCGATCACCGCAAGCTGCTGATCGTCGATGGGCAAACCGCGTTCCTCGGCGGGATCAACATCAGCAGCGTCTATTCAGGCGGATCCGTCAGCCAGCGATCCAGGCAGCGCATCGAAGGGGGGCCACCCTGGCGCGATACCCACATGCAGGTGGAAGGTCCTGTGGTCGGCGAGTTGCAGAAACTGTTTCTCGCGACGTGGGAGAAGCAAAAGGGCGAAACGCTCGCGCCGAGGAAATATTTCCCGAAACTCGGCAACAAGGGCAAGGAGGTCGTGCGCGCCATCGGCAGTTCGCCGGACGAGCCCTACAGCCTGATCTACGCGACGCTGATCTCGGCAATCGGCAGCGCCGAAACCACCGTGCGCCTGACCAACGCCTATTTCGTCCCGGATCCGCAGCTGCTCGCAGCTCTCAAGGATGCCGTGCAACGCGGCGTGGACGTGAGGATCATCGTGCCGGGCAAAACGGATTCCTGGCTGGTGTTCCACGCGGGACGCTCTTACTATGCCGAGCTGCTGCACGCGGGAGTAAAGATCTACGAGCGGCACGATGCGCTGCTGCACTCCAAGACCGCGCTCATCGACGGCGTGTGGTCGACTATCGGGTCGACCAACCTCGACTGGCGCAGCTTTCTGCACAACGAAGAGCTCAACGCCGTCATCCTTGGACAGGAGTTCGGCGCGCAGATGCAGGCGATGTTCGAGACGGATCTCGCCTCGTCCGGAATCATCACGCCCGAACAATGGGAGCAGCGTTCGATCGGCGACCGCATGAAAGAAACGCTCGCCCGGGTGTGGGAATACTGGCTATAGGCGCGAGACATCATGACGGCTGCAAGCGCGACCATGAGACGGACCTCGGGAATGAAAGCCTGGGCACCGGCGCGGTTTTTCTCGCTCGCCCTGCTGTGCGCTGGCCCAGGGCTCGCCCATGCCCAGGATGCAGGCGCGAATTCACCCGGGTCTCTCCGCGCCAGGTACGGCGCCTTGCAGGAGCAGCTAAGCCATAACCAGTTCCAGCGGCCGCTTTATATGGACTCGAGCGAGACCCCGGGCGGGGTTGCGGGCGAGATTTATGCGCTCGTCAATTACCCGTTTGCGACGGTGGGCGCAGCGCTGAAGAGCCCTGGAAATTGGTGCGACATCCTGATCCTGCACCTCAATACCAAGTACTGCCGCGCATCGTCTGCCGGCCAGGAGACCCTCCTCAACGTAAGCATCGGCAAGAAATACGATCAGCCGCTGGACAAGGCCTACCGGGTGGCCTTCGCGTATCGCGTCGCCGCCCAGACCCCGAACTACCTGCAGGTACTGCTGAACGCGGACGAGGGACCGTTCAGCACGCGCAATTACCGCATCGTGTTCGAGGCAGTCCCGTTGAAGAAAGGACAGACGTTCATCCACCTGTCGTATTCGTATGGCTATGGCCTCGTGGGACGGCTTGCGATGCAGGTCTACTTCGGAACGACCGGCAGCGGCAAGGTGGGATTCACCGTTACCGGCACGCAAGCCGGCGGCCAGCCCCTCTACATCGGCGGAATGCGCGGACTGGTGGAGCGCAACACCATGCGCTATTACCTGGCGATCGAAGCTTTTCTCGGTGCCTTGTCCCTGCCGCCGCAGGCGCAGCTGGAAAAACGCCTGCATGACTGGTTTGCGGCCATCGAGCATTATCCGCGCCAGTTGCACGAAATGGATGAGGGCGCCTACCTCGAAATGAAACGCAAGGAAGTTCGGCGGCAACAGGCGGAGCTGCCCGATGCCGGCGCCGGTCGATTGAGCGCTGCAGCCCAATGACCGGCGCAGCCGCGTTCCTTTTTACACGAGCCTGACGTTCTTCAGCGGCAGGCTGCGCACCGGCTTCCCGGTCGCGGCAAAGATGGCGTTGAGCACGGCAGGGGTCACCACGCAGATGGTCGGCTCGCCGACCCCGCCCCAGAAGTCGTAGGTCGGAACGATCACCGTCTCGACCTTCGGCATTTCGGCGAGCCGCAGGATACGGTAGGTGTCGAAGTTCAGCTCCACCATGCGCCCGTTCTGCACCGTGCACTCGCCGTAGAGCGCCGCGCTCAAGCCGTAGGCCACCGAGCCTTCGACCTGCGCCGCGATCTGGTCAGGGTTGACCGCGTGCCCGCAATTCAGCGCGAGCACCATGCGATGCACCTTGAGCTTGCCGTCGGCGCTCACCGAGACCTCGGCGGTCGCAGCGGAGTAGCTCCCGTAGCCCATGAACTGCGCGATGCCGCGATGCACGCCGGCAGGCAGCGGCTTTCCCCAGTCGCCCTTCTCGGCCGCAGCGTTCAGCACGGCGAGGTGCTTCGGGTAGTTGCTCATGAGCTCTCGGCGGAATGCGAGCGAATCCTTGCCGGACGCGCGCGCCACTTCCTCCATGAAGCATTCCAGGTACACGCCGTTCTGGTTGGTGTTGACGCCCCGCCAGGGGCCGACCGGCACGTGGGTGTTGCGCATCGCGTACTCGATCTGCAGATTGGGCACGGTGTAGCCGAACTGCGCGTCGCCGGGCTCTTTCCACATGCCCTGCAGCTGCCGCGTGTCCTTGCCTTCCTTGATCGCCCCCGGATTCAGCCAGGCGTTGATCGACTGCCCGGAAACGCGGACGTGCATTCCGAGAAGCTTGCCGCTCTCGTCCAGGCCCGCGCTCATCCTGCATTGCGAAATCGGCCGGTAGAAGTCGTGCGCCTGGTCTTCCTCGCGGCTCCAGATCAGCTTGACCGGAACGCCGGGAAATTGTTTCGCGATGGCGACGGCCTGGCGCGTGTAGTCCTGCGTCCCGCCGCGCCGCCCGAATCCGCCTCCGAGGTCGAGCTTGTGCACTTCGCCCGCGGCGAGCGGCAGTCCCGCTTCCTCGGTTGCCGCGGCGAGGGAGCCTTCGGCGCTCTGGGTCGCAGTCCACACCTCGACCCTGTCAGCAGTGACTTTGGCCGTGCAGTTCATCGGCTCCATGGTCGCGTGGGAGAGGAAAGGCGTGCTGTAGACCGCCTCGACCTTTTTCGGAGCTCCGGCGATCACCTTGAGCGCATCGCCGATCTGGGTATCGGCAAACGCATCGTTCGCCGTCAGGCCTTCCTTCAGGCGTTCGGCGATGGTCGCGCTCGATTGCGCGGCGTTCGCACCTTCGTCCCAGACGATGGGCAGCGCTTCGAGCGCGGTCTTCGCGCGCCACCAGGTATCGGCGACGACTGCGACTGCCCCGTCGCTCACCTTGACGACGCGGCGTACCCCCGGCATTTTCGCGACCTTGGCCTCGTCGTAGCTCACGAGCTTGCCGCCGTGCACCGGGCAGGCCTTGACCGCGGCATTCAGCATGCCCGGCAGCTTGAGGTCGATCGCATAGATCTTGCCGCCGTTCAGCTTGTCGGCCGTGTCCAGCCGCTTCATCGGCTTGCCGGCGATCTTCCCGTCTTTCGGAT
>DATHJM010000269.1:0-11644 GCA_035489775.1 Burkholderiales bacterium | reverse complement strand
CGCGGCGTAGTGAAGCAGAAATCCTCCGCCGCCTATCCCGGAGGACTGGGGCTCCACCAGATTGAGAACGAGCTCGGTTGCAATCGCCGCATCGACCGCGCTCCCGCCGCGGCGGATCGCCTCGTAGCCGGCGCGCGCGGCAAGCGGATGCGCCGCGACCACCATGAAGCGCTGCGAGGTGACGAGCGGCTTAGGGGTCCATCCCGTCGCGGGTTCGGGCGCAGGCTGCGCGCAAGGCGACGTCGTAACGCAGGCGAAAAGGAACGCCGCTGCGATCAGGCTGGGTTGTCGGCGGAGAGAAACCATCGGGGTGCAGATTATCACGCACCCCCTCACCCTCACCCTAACCCTCTCCCGCACGCGGGAGAGGGTGCGAGCGCAGCGAGCGGGTGAGGGTCGACTGGACTCTCCCCCACAGCCGTGTGGGAGAGGGAAGATGTATGTCAGCGTCCGGGAACGATGATGCGGCTGCCCTCGCCCGCCATCTCGAGCATCAGCTCGTTCATGCGGCGCACGAACCCGGCCGGATCCTCGAGCTGCCCGCCCTCGGCGAGGAGCGCCTGGTCGAAGAGGAGATTCCCCCAGTCTGCGAAGCGCGTCTTTTCCTCGTTCAGGCGCTGCACCATCGGATGCGCCGGATTGATTTCGAGGATCGGCTTGGACTGCGGTCCCTTCTGCCCGACGGCCTTGAGGATACGCGCGAGATTGCCCCCCATGTCGTGCTCGTCGGCTACCAGGCACGAGGGCGACTGCGTGAGGCGCGAGGAGACGCGCACGTCCTTCACGCGGTCGCCGAGCGCGTCCTTCAGTTTCGCGACCAGGGCCCGGTGCCCGCCCGCCTGCTTCGCCTCTTCTTTCTTCTCGTCGTCCGACTGCAGCTTGGACAGATCGAGCTCGCCCTTCGCGACCGATGCGAGCGGCTTGCCTTCATGCTCGGGAAGGTTCCCGACCAGCCACTCGTCGACGCGTTCCCAGAGCAGCAGCACTTCGATGTCGCGTTTGCGGAAGATTTCCAGGTGCGGGCTGTTTTTCGCGGAGAGGAACGTCTCCGCGGTCACGTAGTAGATCCTGTCCTGTCCTTGCTTCATGCGCGCGATGTAGTCCGCGAGCGATACGCCTTGCTCTTCGCTGTCGGCGTGGGTGGAGGAAAAGCGCAGGAGCTTCGCGATGCGCTCGCGGTTGGCGGAGTCCTCGCCCACCCCCTCCTTGAGCACGCGCCCGAACTCCTTCCAGAAGCCCGCGTATTTGTCCTTCTGATTTTCGGCGAGGTCCTCGAGCAGCCCGAGAACGCGCTTGGTGCAGCCGCCGCGGATCGCCTCGATGTCGCGGCTCTCCTGCAGGATCTCGCGCGAGATGTTGAGCGGCAGGTCGTTCGAGTCGACCACGCCGCGCACGAAGCGCAGGTAAGCGGGAAGCAGCTGCTCGGCGTCGTCCATGATGAACACGCGGCGCACGTAGAGCTTCAGGCCGCGGCGCTCGTGCCGGTCCCAGAGGTCGAAGGGCGCGCGCGCCGGGACGTAGAGAAGCTGCACGTACTCCTGGCGGCCTTCGACGCGGTTGTGGCTCCACGCGAGCGGCGCCTCCGGGTCGTGGGCGACGTGCTTGTAGAACTCCCGGTACTGCTCCTCGGTGATCTCCGATTTCGCGCGCGCCCACAAGGCGCTCGCCTGGTTGATCGTCTCGTCCTCGTCGGTGAACTTCTCCTCCGATTTCTCCTTGTCCCACTTCACCTTCTTCATCACGATCGGGATGGCGATGTGATCGGAATACTTCCGGACGATCTCCTTCAGCTTCCAGTCCGAGAGCAGCTCGTCTTCGCCTTCGCGCAGGTGCAGGACGACGTCAGTGCCGCGCCCTTCCTTCTCCGCGGGTTCGACTGTGAATTCCCCGCCCCCGTCGGATTCCCAGCGCACCGCCTCGCCGGAGCGCAGCCCCGCGCGGCGCGAGAGGAGCGTCACGCGATCGGCGACGATGAAGGAAGAATAGAAGCCCACGCCGAACTGGCCGATGAGGCGAGCGTCCTTCGCCTGGTCGCCGGTGAGCGCCTGGAAAAACTCGCGCGTCCCGGACTTGGCGATGGTGCCGATGTTGCCGATGACTTCGTCGCGCGACATGCCGACGCCGTTGTCCGATACCGTGATCGTGCGCGCCTGCTTGTCGAAGGAGACGCGGATCCTGAGGTCGGCATCCGAGCCGTACAAGGCGCTGGCGGAAAGCGCCTCGAAGCGCAGCTTGTCGGCCGCGTCGGAGGCGTTGGAAATCAGCTCCCTCAGGAAGATCTCCTTGTTGCCGTACAAGGAGTGGATCATGAGGTTGAGCAGTTGCTTGACCTCCGCCTGGAAGCCCAGGGTTTCCTTTGCGACTGTTGCCGGCATGGCGCTGTGACTCCGGGGTTGGGGATGGCTGGCGCGCGTGCTCGCGGCTCGCAGCGAAGGATGAGGCCGGGGCCCGGAGATTTCAAGCCCGGCCGGCTTCGCGCGCCGCGCCTGCGTTGCGGGATACAATTGAACTTGCCGGGTCCAGGCCGGTCAAGAACGCAAGCCCGATGAAATTCCATCCAATCCGCTTCCTCGCCGCGCTTCCGCTGATGATGCCGGCGCTCCTCGCCGCCCAGCCGGCCGGCGCGGGCCTGCCCGCCGGAGTCGCGCGGGTCACCTCGGTCGAAGGCGTCACCGAATACCGCCTCGCGAACGGCCTGAAAGTCCTGCTGATCCCCGACCGCTCGATCGATACCGTCACGGTCAACGTCACTTACCTCGTCGGCTCGCGCCAGGAAGGCTACGGCGAAACCGGAATGGCGCATCTCCTGGAGCACCTGATGTTCCGCGGCACGCCGCGCTTCCCGGGCATCAAGGCGGATTTCCAGCGGCTCGGGGCGCGCTACAACGGCAGCACCTCGTTCGACCGGACCAATTACTACGAGACCTTTCCGGCGAGCGAAAAGACCCTGGCCTACGTGCTCGATGTCGAAGCCGACCGCATGGTGAACGCCTCCATCGCGCGGCGCGATCTCGACGCGGAAATGACCGTGGTGCGCAACGAATTCGAGGCGGGAGAGAACAGCGCCTCCAGCGTGCTGCGCGAGCGCGTGGCGGCGAGCGCCTATCTCTGGCACAACTACGGAAATGCGATCATCGGGGCGCGATCGGACATCGAGAACGTGCCGATCGAGCGCCTGAAAGCCTTCTACAGTCATTACTACCAGCCTGACAACGCGGTTCTTATCCTGTCCGGAAAGCTGGACGAGCCGGCCGCGCTCAGGCTCGCGCAGAAGCACTTCGGCAGGATCGCCAAGCCGTCGCGCACTCTGCGCCAGACCTATACGGTCGAGCCGACCCAGGATGGAGAGCGCACGGTCACGCTGCGGCGCTCGGGCGACGTGCAGCTCGTCTCGGCGCTCTACCACATGCCCCCGGGGACCCATCCCGAATACGCCGCCGTGGACGTGCTGGTCGCGCTGCTCAATCACGTGCCTTCGGGGCGGCTGCACAAGGCGCTCGTCGAAACCGGCATCGCGAGCTCCGTTTTCGGCACCGAGCGCCAGCAGCGCGAGGCCGGCTTCGCCTACTTCGGCGCGAACCTCGGGAAGAACGCTTCGCTCGAGGCCGCGCGCGACGCGCTGCTGCGCGTCCTCGAGGGTTTCTCGAAGAGCCCCGTCACCGAGGAAGAAGTCGAGCTCGCGCGCAGCCGGCTGGTCAACGACATCGAGCTCACGCTCGCCGATTCCCGCGAGCTGACGAGCGCCCTTTCCGAATGCGCCGGCATCGGCGACTGGCGCGTGCTGTTCCTGCATCGCGACCGGCTGAAGAAGATCGCCGCCGCCGACGTCCAGGCCGCCGCGACGCGATACCTCAAACCCGCCAACCGCACTCTGGGAATGTTCATTCCTACGCAGTCGGCCGAGCGCGCGGAGATCCCGCCGGTGCCGGACCTGGCCGCCGCGCTCAAGGACTACCGCGGCTCGGACTCGGTGGCGCAGGGCGAGGATTTCAATCCGACGCCCGCGAACCTCGAGGCGCGCGTCATCCGCAGGACGCTCCCCGGCGGCATGAAGCTCGCGCTGCTTCCCAAGAAGACGCGCGGCGGAACCGTGGTGGCGCAGCTCGCTCTGCAATGGGGCGACGAGCAAAGCAAGACGAACCGCGCCGCGGCCTGCAGCGTCGCGAGCGGGATGCTGCTGCGCGGGACGCAGAAGAATTCCCGCGAGCAGCTGCGCAATCGATTCGACCGGCTCAAGGCGAACGTGGGCGCCGGCGGCGACGGAGGCTCCATCGAAACCGTCCGCGAGAGCCTTCCGGAAGTGCTGCGGCTGATGGCCGAGGTATTGCGCCAGCCGTCCTTTCCGAACGAAGAGTTCGAGCAGCTGCGCCGCTCCTCGCTCACCGGCATCGACACGCAAAGAAGCGATCCGGGCGCGCTCGCGGGCCTTGCGCTCGCCCGCCACCTGAACCCCTACCCGCCCGAGCACTGGCTCTACACGGCAACGCTCGACGAGCGCAGCGCGCGCCTGCGGGCGCTCTCCCTCGACGAGGTCAAGCGGTGCTACGCCGATTTCTACGGCGCGTCCGACAGCGACCTCTCGGTGGTGGGCGATTTCGATCCGGATCAGGTCGCGCGCCTCGCACAGGAGCTGTTCGGCGACTGGAAGAGCCCGCGCCCCTACGCGCGCATCCCCCTGCGAATCGCCGACGTCGCGCCGGTCGACAACGTGATCAACACGCCGGACAAGGCGAACGCGGTGCTGCGCGCGGGGATGCTGCTGCGGCTGCGCGACGACAACCCCGACTATCCGGCGCTGCTCCTCGGCAACTATCTTCTCGGCGGCTCATCCGATTCGCGCCTGACGCGGCGCATCCGCGAGAAGGAGGGGCTGTCCTACAGCGTCGGCTCGATCCTGTCGGCCGACAGCTTCTTCGAGCGCGGCAGCTTCGGGGTGTTCGCCATCTACGCGCCGCAAAACCGCGCGCGAGTCGAAACGGCGCTCGCCGAGGAGCTCAAGAAGGCTCTCGCCGAAGGCTTCAGCGCCGAGGAAGTCGAAGCCGGGAAGAAAGGCCTGCTGCAGTCGCGGCAGCTCGCGCGCTCGAGCGACGGGACCGTCGCGAGCCGCCTGGCATTCTACCTCGTGCTCGGCCGCACCTTCGCGTGGGAAGAGGATCTGGAGCGGCGGATCGCGGCCATGACGCCCAAGGCCGTCGTCGAGGCGCTGCGCCGGAATATCGATCCGGCAAAACTCTCGGTCGTCAAGGCCGGGGATTTCACGAGCGTCGCCGCGAACCCGCCCGGGCAGAACCGGGCAAATTGATTTGCTTGTCGTCCCCGCGAAGGCGGGGACCCAGTGACTTTCGAGCTACGGCGCTGGATTCCCCACCCGCTTTCGCGGGTGCTAAAGGCCGCGGGAATGACGGGCGGGTCACTTCAATTCTTCGTAGCGAATTCCGAGAACTTCGAGCGGCTCGTCCCCGGCCGGAGTATTGAGCGTCACCGCGTCGCCCCCGCGCGTCTTGAGCAGCGCCCTGGCGATCGGCGACACCCACGACACCCGGCCGCGCGCGGGGTCCACTTCGTCGGTGCCGACGATGCTCACGGTGTGCTCCGCGCCGCCCGCATCGCGGTAGGTGACGGTGGCGCCGAAGAACACGCGCTCCTGGTCCTGGTCGCGGGGATCGACCACTTCGGCGATCTCCAGGCGCTTGATGAGAAAGCGGATGCGGCGCTCGATCTCGCGCAAGCGTTTTTTCCCGTAGAGATAGTCGGCATTTTCCGAGCGGTCGCCGTTGGAGGCGGCCCAGGCCACCGTCTTCACCAGCTCCGGCCGTTCGACCTCGCCCAGCGCCTTCAATTCCGATCTCAGGCGCGCATAACCCGCGGGCGTGATGTAGTTCTTCGTGCCCTCGGGCACCTGGGGCTCGACTTCGATTTCCTCTTCGGGCGCGTCGTCTTCGCGCGTGAATGCCTTGCTCATCGCCTGTGCCCCGCAGTAGCTGTCTTTGCGGCTCCACTATAATAGCCGCAAACATGCTGGGGCCCTTGTCGGGGGATCGTCATGAAATTCAACAGGAAGCTGGTACGGGAACTCGCGCTGGTCGTTCTGGTCGCGCTCACCGCGACCCTCGCCAACCTTCCCGAGGATATCCTCGAGCAGTTCGATATCGAGCGCGGCCCCCTGCTCGGCACGCTCGCCCTGGTCGTATTCATCGCGCTCTTCCTGTACCTCAAGTTCCAGTTCTTCTTCCTGGTCGTGCTGCTGGCGGTCGCCGCGAACATGCCCGGCGAGGTGGCCGAGAACCTGGGCATTTCGACCCTGCCGCTGGTCATCGCGATGGCCACGATGGTGGGCTTTTCGCTGATCAACTACGTGGTCGACCTGCTTCCGACGGGCCTGGAGAAAAAACCGAAGCAACAGAGCGCCGAAGGCATCAAGGTGCTGTTCTACGCCATCGACAAGGGCAACCTCATTTACGCGCAGAAGGTCCTGTCCCAGAACTTCGACCCCAACCTGGTCGCCGAGAACGGCTATACGCCGCTCATGTACGCCGCGGCGCGCGGCGACTCGAAGATGGTGGAGCTGCTGCTCAGGAACGGCGCGGACGTCAACATGGTCAGCAAGGACGGCGACACCGCGATCGAGCTCGCCCTGCGGATCGGATCGCAGGAGTGCGCCGACATCCTGAAGAAGGCGCGCGCCGACCAGCTGGTGCGCGAACAGGCCGCGCAGACCCCGCAGCCCAAACCGGGCTGACCGATCAGCAGGTCCATGAGGTTCATACGGCGGCGGTGCCCGGCGCGGCTTTCGCAAGCCGGTAACAGAATGTGTCGGCGAGCCGCCGCCACGGAACTTCCTCCCGCATCCGTTGCCCAAACGCGTTACCGAAGCAACTCTCGCTAAGCGCGTTACCGAACTCAACCCGGAAGGATCGTCATGTCCAAAAAGAAATTCGCCCTGATGCTGGTCGTGTGCGCCGCAGTGGCGCTGGGGTACGGGAGCGCCAGGCTCGCCCCGATTTCCAGCTCCCAGGCCCAGACCCCGCCCGTTCAAACCTCCACCACGATCGCGCTCCCCGATTTCAGCGCCCTGGTCGAGCAAAACGGGCCCGCAGTCGTCAACATCAGCACCACCACCGCTCCGGTGCGCACCCAGATGCAACTACCCCGGGTCCCCGGCGAGCCCGGTGATCCGCTCAACGAGTTTTTCCGCCGTTTCCAGATTCCCATTCCGCAAGGCGAAGGGATGCGCAGGGGGGTCGGCTCGGGCTTCATCGTCAGCGCCGACGGCTACATCCTCACCAATGCGCACGTGGTCGACGACGCCTCCGAAGTGACGGTCAGGCTCACCGACAAGCGCGAATTCAAGGCGAAGGTGATCGGCGTGGACCGCCGCACCGACGTCGCGCTGGTGAAGATCGACGCGAAGAACCTCCCGATGGTCCGGACAGGAGACCCATCGAAAGCGAAGGTCGGCGAATGGGTCGCCGCGATCGGCTCGCCTTTCGGGCTGGAGAACACCGTCACCGCGGGAATCATCTCCGCGAAATCGCGCTCGCTCCCCGACGAGACCTACGTGCCCTTCATCCAGACCGACGTCGCCATCAATCCCGGCAACTCCGGCGGGCCTCTTTTCAACATGGCGGGCGAGGTGATCGGCATCAATTCGCAGATCTACAGCCGCACGGGCGGCTACATGGGATTGTCGTTCGCGGTTCCCATCGACGTCGCGATGAAGGTCAAGACCGACCTGCAGAAGGACGGCAAGGTCAGCCGCGGGCGGCTGGGCGTCACCATACAGGGAGTCAGCCAGGAGCTGGCCGATTCCTTCGGTCTGAAAAAGGCGCAGGGCGCCCTGGTCAGCGCCGTGGAGCCGAAGAGCCCGGCTGACAAGGCCGGGATCAAGACCGGCGACATCATCGTGGCGGTCGACGGGCGCGCGATCGAAAACTCGATCGACCTGCCCCGCATCATCGGCGAGTCCCGCCCGGGAACGCCGGTGAAACTGAAGGTCTGGCGCCAGGGCGAAACGCGGGAGCTGAATGCTTCCCTGGGCGAGATCCCGGCGGAGAAAATCGCAAAAGCGGAGAGCGAGCTCAAGGCGAAGCCGGGCAAGCTCGGCCTGGCGCTGCGCGCGCTCACCCAGGAAGAGCGCAAGCAGATCGAAACCGAAGACGGCCTTCTGGTCGAGCAATCCGAAGGCCCCGCCGCGCGTGCGGGCGTTCAGGCGGGCGACGTCATTCTCGCTTTCAACAACCAGCCGGTGAGGACGGTCGATCAGCTGCGCCGCCTGGTGGACCGTTCGCGCGGCAGCATCGCGCTCCTGATACAACGCGAGGGCAACAAGATCTACGTGCCGATCCGGCTCGGCTGATCGCCTCGGGCGGAAATCGAAACCGCGCCTGACGGCGCGGTTTTTTTTGCCCGTCATTCCCGCGGCCTTTAGCACCCGCGAAAGCGGGTGGGGAATCCAGACGTTTGCGTGCAACGGCCGCTGGATTCCGGATCGCGCTGCGCGCGTCCGGAATGACGGACAAAGCAGTAGAATCGGCCGGACTCCGAGGAGGACGCCATGGCCGCACCCCGATCTCTCCAGTTCGACACGCTCAGCCTGCACGCGGGCCAGAGGCCCGATCCGGTCACCGGCGCGCGCGCGACGCCGATCTATTTCACCACCTCCTTCGTGTTCCGCGACGCGGACCACGCGGCTGCGCTGTTCGACATGGAGCGCGGCGGGCACGTCTACTCGCGCATCTCCAATCCCACCAACGCGGTGCTCGAGGAGCGGATGGCGGCGCTCGAAGGCGGCGTCGGAGCGATCGCGACCGCGAGCGGCCAGGCCGCGCTGCACCTCGCGGTGGCGACGATCGCGGGTGCGGGCTCGCACATCGTCGCATCGCGCGCCCTCTACGGCGGCTCGCACAACCTGCTTTCCTACACGCTGCCGCGCTTCGGCATCGAAACCACGTTCGTCGACCCGCGCGACCATGCCGCCTGGAAAAAGGCGATCCGGCCGAACACGAGGCTTCTTTTCGGCGAGACGCTCGGCAACCCGGGACTGGACGTGCTCGACATTCCCTCGGTCGCCGCGATCGCGCACGAAGCGAAACTGCCGCTTCTCGTCGATGCGACCTTCACCACTCCCTACCTGCTCAAGCCATTCGACCACGGCGCCGACCTCGTCTATCACTCGGCAACCAAGTTCCTCGGCGGGCACGGCGTGGCGATCGGCGGAGTGCTCGTCGACGGAGGCACGTTCGACTGGGAAGCCTCGGGGAAATTTCCGGAGCTCACCGAGCCCTACGCGGGCTTCCACGGCATGGATTTCCAGGAGGAGTCCACCGTCGCCGCGTTTCTCCTGCGCGCGCGCCGCGAGGGCCTGCGCGATTTCGGCGCCTGCTTGAGCCCTGCGAACGCGTTCCAGATCCTGCAAGGCATCGAAACTCTTCCGCTCAGGATGGAGCGGCACGTGGAGAACACGCGCAAGCTGATCGCTTTCCTCGGCAAGCAAGCCGCGGTCGGCTCGATCGCCTATCCCGGGCTGCCTTCGCATCCGGACCACGCCCTCGCGAAGCGGCTCCTCCCGCGCGGCTGCGGCTCCGTATTCAGCTTCGACCTGAAGGGCGACCGGGCCGCCGGCCGGCGGTTTATCGAGGCGCTGAGAGTTTTTTCGCACCTCGCCAACGTCGGCGATGCGAAGTCGCTGGTGATCCACCCGGCGAGCACCACGCACTTTCGCATGAGCGACGCGGCGCTCGCCGAAGCGGGCATCGGTCCGGGCACGATCCGCCTGTCGATCGGCCTCGAAGACGCGGAAGACCTGATCGAGGATCTGTCGCGGGCCTTGAGCGCGGCGCACAAGGGCTGAGGACGTGGAGCTGCAAGTCGCGAAAAGGAAAGTCTTCGCCTTCACCGGCGGCAAGGCGTTCGACGCGAAGCTGCCGACGCTCGTGTTCATCCACGGCGCCCCGCACGATCACAGCGTCTGGGGCCTGCAATCGCGCTACTTCGCGCACCACGGCTGCGGCGTGCTCGCGCCCGACCTGCCCGGACACGGCCGAAGCGAAGGCCCGCCGCCTGCGCGCATCGAGGACACGGCCGAGTGGATCGCCGCGTTGTTCGATTCAGCGGGAGTGAAGACCGCGGCTCTCGTCGGCCACAGCATGGGCTCGCTCGCCGTGCTGGAATGCGCGGCGCGCTTTTCCGGACGCGTCTCGCGCATCGCCCTGCTCGCCACCGCGTTCCCGATGCGCGTATCGCCGGAGCTGCTCGCAGCGGCGAAGAACGACGAGAACGCGGCGCGGAACATGATCAACCTCTGGTCTCACTCCGCCTGCGCGCACTATCCGGGCAATCCGGGCCCGGGATCCTGGGTGACCGGCGCAAACCTGCGGCTGATGCAGCGGCAGAAGCCGGGGGTGCTGCACGCCGACTTCGCCGCCTGCGACGCATACAAGACCGGATTCGAGCGCGCGGCGCAGGTGAAATGCCCCGCGCTGTTCCTGCTCGGAGCGCGCGACGCGATGACCCCCGCCCGCGCGGGACGCGACCTCGCCCGGGCGGTTCCGGGTTCGACCGTGGTGACGCTGGGCTCCGCAGGCCACAACCTCATGGGCGAAAAGCCGGACGAAGTCCTCGACGCCCTGGTCGAATTTCTCCGCGCCTCCTGACGAGGACCCGGACATGGATGACCTGGCGCACGCGCTGCTCCCCCAGGGCTCCTTCCTGAGCCCTTTCCTGTACGCGACGGGCATCTACGGAATCCGCTACGTGTTGCTTGCCGGCTTGGCGTTCTTCGCCTGGTACGCAATGCGCCGCAAGGGCAAGCTTCAGAGCGCGATGCCTCGCGGCGCGCAGATCCGGCGCGAAATCGCCTACTCCGCGGTGAGCGTTCTCGTCTTCGGCCTGGTCATCGGGGCAATCTCCGGCTACGGCATCGCGCCCTACACGCTCGTCTATCTGGACGTCGCCCGGTATGGCTGGGCGTATTTCTGGCTCAGCATCCCGCTCGTGATCCTCGCGCACGATACGTACTTCTACTGGACGCACCGGCTGATGCACGCGCCGGCGCTGTTCCGCACGTTTCACGGCGTGCACCACCTCTCCACCAATCCCACGCCGTTCACCGCGTACGCGTTTCACCCGCTCGAGTCGGTCGTCCAGGCGCTGGGCCTGGTGCTGATCATCTTCATCATCCCCCTGCATCCGGCGGCGCTGCTGATCTTCCACACGATCTCGACCGCGATCAACATATACGGGCACCTGGGCTACGAGCTCTACCCGAAAGGGTGGGCGCAACATCCGCTGGGCCGCTGGATCAACACCTCGGTCGCGCACAACGCCCACCACGACAGGGCGCGCTACAACTTCGGGTTCTATTTCCTGTTCTGGGACCGCTGGATGGGAACGCTCGATCCTTCCTACGAAACGAAGTACCGCGAGCGCCTGGCGGCCGGGCTGGCTTCCTAGTCGCGCAGCTCGAGCAGCACCGGCTGGTGGTCCGAAGCGTCGATCTGGCCGTTGACGGCGACGTCCTCGACGCGATGGGCGAGGTCTTCGGTCACGAAAATGAAATCGCATGCGAACGGCGGCCCCGGCCACTGCTCCTTGTCGTGCACGCCGACCGTCGGCGCGTGCGGCTTCCCCGGATGGCGCAGCTGCC